>CAYSGP010000533.1:0-16984 GCA_964430095.1 uncultured Ignavibacteriaceae bacterium | reverse complement strand
ATATCATCAAAAAGCGAACATTATCAAAAAATATCAGGCTATTTTCACTGGTGAATGAATGAATTTGTTTCATAAAACCCCCGGATTGTTTATAGTTTTAGAGAAAAATTCATACCTTAAATAATTGCGCCAGATGATGGTTTTTTCCCATTTAGCTGTCCATTTTTTTGAACTGCCGCTGACCAATATTTAATAATCCTGGTATCTATAATAGCAGTAATAATCACTTTAATTACTTAGGGGAAAATCGCTATATTTAAGATTCAAATTTCACGAAACAATATAACTTGTCTGAAAAAATTATAGTTACTTCCGCACTTCCTTATGCAAACGGACCAATTCACCTCGGGCATTTAAGCGGTGCTTATTTACCGGCGGATATTTATGTCCGTTATAAGCGTTTAAAAGGAGCCGATATTATATTCCTGTGCGGTTCCGATGAACATGGGGTTCCGATTACGATTACTGCAGATAAGGAGAAAGTAAAACCCCAGGTCATTATAGACCGCTACCATGAAGCAAATAAAAAAGCTTTTGAACGTTTCGGAATAGGTTTTGATATTTATTCCCGTACCAGCCTGCCCGTCCATCATGAAACTTCAAAATCATTTTTCCTTGAATTCTACAATAGGGGAATCTTAAAAGAAAAAAAGACTCAGCAGTTCTATGATGAGAAAGCAAAAATGTTTCTGCCCGACCGTTATGTTGAAGGCACGTGCCCGAACTGCGGCTATCAGGAAGCCCGCAGCGATGAATGCGAAAACTGCGGATTCTTATATGAACCGAATGAGCTGAAAAATCCGAAAAGTAAAATAACCGGAGACACTCCTGTTTTGAAGGAAACTTCCCATTGGTATCTTCCTCTCGGAGATTACCAGAAAAGACTTGAAGAGTATGTAGAAGAAATGAGCAGGAAATTCGGATGGAAGGAAAATGTAGTCCAATACTGCAGAGGCTGGTTCAAGGAAGGTCTTCAGGATAGGGCAGTAACCAGAGATTTGGATTGGGGAATATCTGTTCCCATTGAGAATTCCAAAGGGAAAGTAATTTATGTCTGGTTCGAAGCGGTACTTGGTTATGTATCTGCCGCTAAAGATCTGTCTGAAAAAAAAGCTGATCCGGATCTTTGGAAAAAATACTGGCAGAATCCTGATACTAAATACATAGCATTTATCGGTAAAGATAATATTGTATTTCACTGTATAATCTTTCCGGCAATGCTGATGGCCTGGAATGACGGATCAAAAGAAAAATTTATTCTCCCGCAGAATGTTCCTGCAAATGAATTTTTAAATTTTGAAGGTAAAAAATTTTCAAAGAGCAGAAATTGGGGAATAGATGTGGCTGATTTTCTGGATCTTTTTCCTCCCGATCCGCTGAGATATGCGCTGGCTGCAAATTTACCCGAATCACGGGATACCGATTTTTATTGGAAGGAGTTCCAGGCAAGGAATAATAATGAACTTGCCGATATCGTAGGGAATTTTATTAATAGAACTTTAACATTTATTCATAAGCATTTTGAAGGAAAAGTGCCCGCTAGACAAAAATTGAACTCCATGGATTCAGCAATGATTGAAGCTCTTCAAGGATATCCTGAAAAAATTTCGAAATATTTTGAGAATTATAAAATAAAAGACGGTGTCCAGGAAATTGTGAATCTGGCAAGAGCATGCAACAAATATTTTAACGACGCGGAACCCTGGATCACTGTAAAGAAAGATAATGAAAAATGCGGTACTGCATTGAACATCTGTGTGAATGCAATATATACTTTGGGTGAATTACTTTCTCCCGTCCTTCCTTTTTCATCGGAAAAGATTTTTAAAATGCTTAATGCAGAAATCACCGGCTGGGATGAATGCGGCAAAAACAATGTAACCGAAGGCCATAAGCTTAACAGCCCGGAAATTCTTTTTCAAAAAATAGATGACGAGGTTATAAATAAGCAAATGGAAAAATTGAACGGCAGCGGAGAAAAAGAAAAACCTGATGAAAGCAATTTAAATAAATTTATATCAATTGAAGATTTTTATAAGGTCGAATTAAAAACAGCTGAAGTAATATCGGCCGAAAAAATCGAAAAAAGCGATAAGCTTTTAAAGCTCAGGGTTAAGCTCGATAACGGGGAAAAACAGGTTATTGCAGGAATAGGAAAAAGTTACTCCCCCGAACAAATTCTGGGAAAAAAGATAGTAATAGTTGCTAATTTAAAACCTGCAAAATTGATGGGATTGGATTCGCAGGGAATGATATTGGCGGTTCAGAAGATTGATGGGAACCTCGATGTACTTAGTGTTGATGGATCGGTAATCAATGGCACAAGGATTAAATAGTATAATTTTTTTAATCCTCCATCCGGTCAAAAAGAATTGTTCTTGAAATTCAATGAAACAGAAAATCTTTTGCTAAAAGTACTTGATAATACTTAATTTACCTTGATTTTCAAGCACCCATTAGATAAAATTGTCAGCTAAAATAGAAAAAACAAAAAACGGAGACCTCTTAAATGTACATTAATGGACTAAAAATTCTGTTGTTATTTTTAATCGGTATTTTATTCTTTTCATGCTCTCCCAAGAATTCGGATATAGTTCTCGCGGAATTCGGGGACAATAAAGTTAAAATGAAAGAATTCGAAGATGCTTATTCGAAAAATTCCGGAGGATATGAGAAGGCGAAGGAAGACAGCATATCCAAACTAAAAAATTTCCTGGACCTTTATGTAAATTTTAGAATGAAGCTGCGTAATGCGATAGTCAAAGGCTATGATCAAAATCCCGAGCTCCAGTTGGAATTAATTGATTATAAAAGAAGAATCGGAGTTACTTATTTTATTGAAAAAAATATAGTTGATCCCGGGATAAAGGATTTATATGACAAAAGGAAATATGAGCTGAGAGCCAGCCATATAATGTTCAGACCTACTTTGCAGAACGAAGATTCAATAAGATCCTTAGCCCAGGCTGTATTGGACAGCATTAAGCAAGGAAACAGTTTCGAAGATATGGTGAAAAGGTATTCAACCGATAGTTACTCCGTGCCTTACGGCGGAGATGTATATTATATCACTGCCGGGCAGGTGCCTGTAGAATTTGAAAACGCTGCATATAAAACTCCTGCCGGCCAGGTTTATCCTGAATTGGTTAAAACCAGATTCGGCTTGCATCTAGTAAAAGTAACCGAGAAAAGAGAACGCGTTCCCATGGTCCGTGCAAGCCACATTCTGGTAGATTTCCGGAATGACAGCAGCCAAATTGATACTGTTCAGGCAAAAATTAAGATCGATTCTGTTATGCAGAAAATAAAAATGGGAGAAGATTTCGGAAAGCTGGCTCAGCTGTATTCCGAAGATCCCGGCAGTAAACAGAAAGGCGGCGACCTGGATTACTTCGAAAGAAGGAGAATGGTGAAAGAATTTGATGAAGCGGCATTTAGCTTGGATTCCGGCGAAGTATCAAGTATAATCAAAACTAACTTCGGTTACCACATTATTAAGGTTACGGATAAGAAAAAATATCCTTCGTTTGAAGAAGAAAAAGAAAATTTGAAAACTCTTTTTAAAGACCGTTATTATCAGGATAGTTACGATGCTTGTGTAGACAGCTTGACAAAAAAATACAGCTATGCACTGAATCAGCAAACTTTCGATAAAGTGCTAGTACTCAGTGATTCTGTTAAATTCAATAACGAGCATCCAAAACTAATTGAATTTAAAGACGACGTTATTTTCTCTTACGCAGGAAAAAATCTTTTAGCAGGCGAACTCTTTAGCAGAGCGCTCGAAAGCGGCAATGACTTTATAAACAAATTCATAACTAAAGATCTTCTTACAAAAGCAGTTGATAAAGTAAAAGGAATAGTGCTTCTGGAAGAGGAAGCCCTTAACCTGCAGGCTAAAGATCCGCAATTTTCTTCTCTTATGAATGATTATAAAAATGGTATTTACATTTTTAAGCTTCAGGAAGATGAGGTGTGGAATAAAATTAATATCGACAGCGCCAAGGTTTATCAGTATTACCTTGACACAAAAGATAAATATGTTTGGCCCGACCGGATAAGTTTCAGCGAAATTTATTCTAAGAATGATTCTTTAATTCATCACTATTATAACTTATTAAATGAAGGAACGGATTTCGATTCTTTGGCCGCACAGGTAACGGAGAGACCTAACCTAAAGCAAAAAAAAGGCGATTATGGTTTAACGGAAATAAATGGGAATAAGCTTGCTGAGGAAGCCGATAAATTAAAAGAGAAAGGGGAATTCTCGGCACCCGTTAAAGTTCAGGGCGGAGGCTGGTCGATTTTAAGATTGAATTATAAAGAACCATCGAGGTTAAAGACCTTTGAAGAAGCTAGAGCCGAAGTTTCCAATTCTTTCCAGGATCTGGAAGTCAAAAGGCTTGAACAAGCTTATGTTGAACGGTTGAAGAAGTTGTATGAACCTGTTATTTATTACGATAAAATTGACAAAGCTTTTACCGAAACTAATTAAGGCAATTTCATTTATTGCTGCGGCAGCATTTTTATGCGGCTGCGGCAAGGATGAATCAAAGACAGAATATGTAGCCAAAGTAAATGATTCCTATTTGACTTCTGAAGAGTTATCGGAAATAATCGACACTATGAATACAAGCAGATTCTACCGGAATGAAATTGTTAGGAACTGGATAAACAGGGAACTGCTTTATCAGGAAGCTATGAAGCAGGGGATACTTGATCAGGAGAAATATGCAAGAATTCTCAATAACTCGAAAAAAGAGCTAGCAGCATCGACACTGATCTCCAGATTTTTCGATATGACTCAGATAAATTATGACAATCAGGATCTTGAAAATTATTATGATAGCAGCGGTGATGATTTTAAGCTTCTGCACAACGGGTACTTAATTAATGAAATAGATTTTTTTAATGAGGACAATGCTGTTAAATTCAGAAACGCTGCCGTTGAAAAAAGCTGGACTGATGCTTTATCGGATATAGAAAAGGATTCTTCTGTGGTTTATGAAAAAACCCGTAAATTCCTCTACGAATATGAAATCAATCCTTCCAACCTCGCTCGCATTTTAAAGGAGCTGAACCCTGGTGAATTTAGTGTCATTATCAATGAAGGTGATTCCAGCTTCTATTTGGTGCAGCTGCTCGGAAGCTATTCCGAAGGAACAATACCGCCATTTGACATTATAAAAGAAGAGGTTGAAAAAAGATATACGGCTAAGAAAAGAGAAGAAGCTTTGAATCAATATATTAAAGAGCTGTATACAAATAATGAAATAAAAATAAGGAATTGACTTATAATGAAATTTAGATTTTTCTTGTTTTTTTTATCAATTGGGATTTCACTCCATGCACAGGAGGTTATTGATAAAATCGCAGCCATAGTCGGAGATGAAATAATTACACAGAGCGAGCTTGAATTTCAAGTAAATCTTTATGCCGCACAGAGAAGAATTGATCCTTCTGCACCCAGGCTGAAAAATCAGGTGCTCAATGCACTGATTGAAGAGAAGCTGGTATATACACAGGCTAATCTGGATTCAATAACGGTATCGGATGACGAGGTTAAGAGCAGAATTGATTACCAGCTTGAAGTTTTTAAACAGCAGTATGGATCTTTAGCCAAGGTTGAAGAAGTATACGGTATGAGTGTGGAAAAAATCCGCCGCGAGCTTCAGGACGGGGTTAGGAAAAACATAATGGTGCAGAAACTTCAGGAGAAGAATTTCTCCGGAGTCGAAAGTTCCCGCCGTGAAGTAGAGGATTTCTTTAATACATTTAAAGACAGCCTTGGAATAATCCCGGAAAAAGTTCAGATTGCACATATTTTCAGGAACCCTAAAAAATCTGAAACTATTAAATTAAAGTACAAAAAGTTTGCAGAAGACCTCTTGGATTCTATAAAAGCTGGAGCAGATTTTTCAGCTTTGGCAAAAGAATATTCGGAAGATCCGGGCAGCGCTTCTCAAGGCGGCGATCTGGGTTTTGTAAAACGAGGAGTATTTTACCCGGAATTCGAAGCAGTAGCTTTTGCTTTGAAAGAAAATGAATTGTCCGGAGTTGTGGAATCTCCTGTGGGATTCCATATTATTCAGCTGCTTGAAAAAAGAGGCGAATCTATTCACACTAGGCATATCCTTATAAAAATTAAAAATGATGAGGAATCGGATTTGAGAACTATTCAGTTTCTGTCCGATCTCAGGGACAGTGTCTTAAAAGGAAGCGTAACATTCAGTTATTATGCAAAAAAATACAGCGAAGATGAGGATACAAAAAAATTCGGGGGAGAGCTGGGAACTTTTTATATTAATCAGCTTGATAAAGCTTTTTTAGATGCCGTTGCAAAGCTTAAAGAACATGAAATCAGCTTTCCGAGAAGATTCGAATATTCGCCTGATAATTATGGTTATCATATAGTTTATCTGGAGAAGAGAATTCCGCAGCATAAGGCAGATCTTAAACTTGATTACGATGAAATGAAACGCCTGTCAGATGAATACAAAAAGCAGAAGCTTTATGAAAAATGGATTGCTGAATTAAAGGATAATATTTTCTGGGAAGTAAGAATTTAGGCAATCCTCTTTAAGCGCCTTTGATTCTTGCGAACAACATCTCAATTATTATTAAAGGAAATTATTTTGAATAATGAAACGGCTGTCAATAATGATGTTGAGCTTGTCGCAAAGCTAAACAGCACGGTTGAAAAAATAAAAGCTGAAATTAATAAGATCATCATCGGTCAGGAGCAGATCATTGATCAGCTTTTAATTTCATTATTCTCCAGGGGGCACTGCCTGCTTGTAGGGGTTCCTGGCCTGGCAAAAACTCTTCTTATTAAAACTCTCGCTGAAGTATTAGACCTTAAGTTCAGCCGGATACAATTTACTCCCGACTTAATGCCCAGCGATATAACCGGCACCGAAATTATTGAAGAAAACCAGGCAACTAAAAGCAGAGATTTTAAATTTATCTCCGGCCCGATATTCGCGAATGTCGTGCTTGCCGATGAAATAAACCGAACTCCGCCGAAAACACAAGCCGCACTGCTTGAAGCAATGCAGGAGCATAAAGTTACGGCTGCCGGCATTACTTATTCATTGTCCGAACCTTTCTTCGTTCTTGCAACCCAAAACCCCATCGAACAGGAAGGCACTTATCCGCTGCCGGAAGCACAGCTGGATAGATTCATGTTTAACCTTTGGCTGGATTATCCCTCTTTTAGCGAGGAAGTGAAAATTGTTCAGACTACAACCAGCCTATATCAGCCTAAACTTTCAAAACTGGTTTCCGCCCATGAAATCATTATGTTTCAGGATTTAATAAGAAATGTCCCGGTTGCTGAAAATGTAATAGAGTTTGCAGTGCGTGCATCAAATATGACACGCCCTTTAAATAGTTCTTCACCGCAGTATATTAAAGAATGGATCAGCTGGGGAGCCGGACCGCGCGCTTCTCAATATTTAATTCTTGCTGCTAAAGCCCGTGCAGTAATGGAAAAAAGATTTACGCCTGGTATTGATGATGTAAGATTGTCCCTCCTTCCGGTACTGCGCCATAGAATCATCACTAATTTTAATGCGGAAGCCGACGGGATTACATCTGTGAATATAATTGAAAGATTAATGAAGGAAATTTAAAACTCTTTTTTTAAGCTTGCAGTCAGGTTCTGACTATCCTATAATTTTTAAATGCGAAATAAATTTCTTTTGCTGCTGTTTTTATTACTGTTGCAACCGGTATAGCCAAAAGCATTCCGATAATTCCGAACAACTGACTTCCTGCAACAATTAGGAGAATAATTGCGATAGGATGCATATTTACTCCTTTTGAAAAAACCAGAGGCTGGACAAATCCATTATCCAGCAAGTAAATGATTGTTAGCAGAACCGCTATTAAAGGTATTTTGGAAAGATTACCAAATTGGGTAATTGACAGCATCGCAGCCGGGATGCCGCCGATTAAAGGACCGAAGTATGGAACTAAATGTCCGATTCCTGCAATTACCCCAAGAGGGAGTGCGTTATCGATGCCAATCAGATAAAAACCAAGGCCGCAGCTTACACCTACAAATGCAGCATCGAAAATCCAGGACCTGGCAAATCTTCCAAGCTGGATTCTGATTCTTTTAATTATCCAATAAGACATTTCAAAATATCTATTCGGCATTACCTGTAGGAAGCTCCTGAAAATTTTTCTGCTGTCCTTTATAAGGAAGAATGTAATAAAAGGTACAATAACTAAAATAGCGACTACGGAAACGATGCCTGAAAGAATTGCAGGAATAGATTCAATGGATTTGAATTTTTGAGAATCGATTAATCTTTCAACTGCTTTCGAAAGCTCCCCCGGATAAAACAGGGGAAGATATCTGTAGATCTCTTTCTCAATTTCGAGCATATTTTCGTGAGTTGAGTATTGCTTTAAAGCTGCAATCAGCTGGTTCATCTGATAGGAAAGCTGGGGGATTATAAAAGAAAGAAACCAATATCCGGTAAAACCTACAACAATAAAAACTATAAGAGTTGCGGGCAGCCTGTTTAAACCTTCTTTTTCGAGTCTTTTAACCAGCGGCTCAAAAATAAAAAATAATAGAAATGATATTGCCGATATGATTACTAAATCTGAAAGCAGGTAAAGTAAAAAAATTGTAAAAATAATCCCGATACCCGATAGAATCAGCTTTACAATTTTTTTTAATATTAATTCGTTCATGATAAAAGTAAAAAGAATTTAATATTTATTGATCGTAAACAGCCTCAACCCTTCTTATCCCCGGAATTTCACGCATCAGGGATCTTTCAATTCCTGCACGAAGAGTAATTTGAGATAAGGGACAAATACCGCATGCCCCGGTTAATTTTACTTTTACTATTGCATCTTCCGTAATATCAATCAATTCAACATCGCCGTTATCGGCTTGAAGAAAGGGCCTGATATTATCGATTGCTTTTAAAACTTTTTCTTTCATTTATTCAAAATTTTTTTAATAATCAGAAAACCGAGCACGAATATTTCTAATTTAATTTTATTCTTCGTCATCCAGCAAAATTTCAATTTTTGATCCAGAAGTTATGTTGCGTACATGTATCTGGTTTGCAAGATTCCTGGTAATATCCATAATTATTTTTTCATATTCGGTTCCCGCCAGATCATAAACAATGGGTATTCCTTTATCTCCCCCTATACGGATTCTCGGATCAATCGGGATTCCGCCTAAAAAATGGGAATTAAGTTCTTTAGACATATTTGCTCCGCCGCCTGAACCGAAAATATCATACTTTTTCCCAGTATCGGGTGCAACAAAATAACTCATATTTTCAACTATTCCCAGGACAGGAACATTAACTCTGGCGAACATTTTAAATGCTTTTCTTGCATCAACTAAAGAGACTTCCTGCGGTGTAGTTACTACTACTGCACCCGTTAAAGGAATAGTTTGAACTAATGTTAGCTGGATATCGCCGGTACCCGGAGGCATATCGAACACAAGATAATCTAATTCCCCCCAATCAACATCGGACATAAATTGTTTTACAGCGCCGCTTGCCATTGGACCTCTCCAGATAACCGGGGCATTATCATCAACTAAAAAGCCTATAGAGATCATTTTTATTCCGTATTTTTCCAGCGGGATCATCTTTAAACTCTGATCCTGCTGAAAAACTTTCGGCTTTTCGCTGATTCCCAGCATCAAAGGAATACTTGGACCATAAACATCAGCATCAATTAAACCTACTTTAGCCCCGTCCTTTGCCATTGCTACCGCAATATTTACGGCAACGGTACTTTTGCCGACGCCTCCTTTTCCGCTGGCAACAGCTATAGTATTTTTTACATTCGGAAGAATAGAATTTTTTTTCTGGTCTGAATGAGGAGTTGCTGATTTTGTTTCTACCACTAAATTTACTTTTTCTATCCCGGGAAAATCCTGCTTGATTGATGATATAATTTTATCTTTAAGCTCATCACTCGCAGAACCAGAATTAACCGGTAAAACAATCGTAAGATGTAGTTCTTTCCCTTTAACTTCACAGTTTTTAATTGAATTTAAAATCAGTAAATCTTTATTGAAGTTCCTGTCATTAACATTCTTTATTGCATTTAACACTTCGCTCCTTGTAAAATCCGGCATTTCTTTCCTTTTGGATGACTTCTTAAAAAACATGAGCAAATCTAAGAAAATAAAAGATTATTATGAATGCATTTAGTTGTGTTCTCCCCTTATCTTCATATGGTATGCATCTTGTTTCCCCAAAACGGTTTGTAAAAAAACAAAAATAAAAATATATGAAGCCAAAAAGAAAATATTTCGGGAAAATTTTACTAACTATTGCGGTTTTATGCATACTTATTATGCTCTTTAAATCCGAATTGTACAGGCTGAATTATCCCACGCCAATGATTGAAAAGTATAGGAGAGAATTGCGCATTTTAGGTCAGGAAGCAATTGCGAAAAATGATCTCCCTATCTGTGCCTTGCTTATTTACAAGGATAAAATTATCGGAAGAGGATATAATACCATTGTTGCAGATTCTAATATTTTGGGTCATGCCGAACTTAATGCAATTCAAGATGCAATAAAAGATACCGGCTATATTAATTTCATGAAAATGGACAGGGAAAATATGAGACTGCTTACTACCTCGCTGCCTTGCCCGATGTGCACTTATGCGCTTCAGAAATATGGTATAGTGAATATTGAATTCCTTAAATCCAGATCGCTTACCAAACAGATTGAAATGGAGCTAAATGATATTCTTTATGAACTCAATAAAAAGAAGGTTGACCCTGACGATCTGCAGGATTCATTATTTCAAATGTATCCGAATTACGCAGGGGAGTAGGACCTTGTTTATCTGAAAAGAAAACCGGTTAAAAAATATCACTTCTGGTTAAAGATTCGTTATATTTCGGGGAAAATAAATACCGTACAAATTTAGCCTTGATTTTATAAACCTAAATCTTAATTTTTCTTAAGCCTTTTTAAATATAGTTTTTTTTGTACATAGGGATTTTAATCCATTGGCTGAAAGGAACTTCTTAATGCGCAGAAAAATTTTTCTGATGCTTGCGCTATCTCTTTTTTCAATTTCCCAGTTTAAAGCTCAGACTGTTATTGCAAAGTATGCGGGTGAGTTCATGGCAATAGGTGTCGGGGCAAGGCCTCTGGGAATGGGAGGAGCTTATGTAGCGGTAGTAAACGATATCAGTTCCGCATATTATAATCCGGCCGGATTAATAAATTTAAACTATCCGCAGATTGCATTAATGCATGCCGAACACTTCGGGGACCTGGTTAACTACGATTACGGTGCAGTAGCAATTCCGTACGGCAGCGATATGACCTTTGCATTGAGCATAATCAGATTAGGAATTGACGGAATTCCCGATACCAGGGAGGCTCTGGTTAACCGGAGCACAGGAATAGTTATTTACGATATTAATGATCCTTCCGCGCAGATTAATCCCAGCCTAGTTAAACAATTTAACGATCAGGATTGGGCTTTTTACCTGACCTTTGCAAAAAAATCCAGCGAGAATTTCTTCTATGGAGTTAATGTTAAAATTATTAGAAGAGATATTGCCGAATTTGGTGCTACCGGTATCGGCTTTGATGTTGGTGCTCTGTATTATCCTTTCGAAAATTTTGCGCTCGGTGCAAATATTCAGGATGTAACTACTACCCTCGTTGCCTGGAATACAGGCAGAAATGAGCTGGTTTCCCCGACCTTGAAAATCGGTTCGGCTTATAAAGTTGAAGCATTGGGCGGCTACATAATGCCTGCAGTTGATTTTGACGTGAGGTTTGAAAATCGGCAATTTGCCTCCAACTTTAATGTAGGTCCTGTTAGTTTTGATATGCATGCCGGGTTCGAATATAAGTATAAAGACCTGTTTGCCGTAAGAGGCGGATATAATGATGTTAAACAGTTTACCGTTGGTGCAGGAATCAGGCTCCCCAAGCTCAATATCGATTACTCCTTTGCAAGGTTCAATATGTCCGAGTTGGATAGACTTCCAGATACTCACCGCATTTCATTGATTCTTACTTTAGAGGAACCGAAATTTTTTAGAAGCGGAACCTAGGTTTCATTAAATTGAATTTAAAATATGATTCCGGAATTTGAGCAATTCGGCAAGATTTTAATTTTCGCAGGGATTATTATTTTTTTGATCGGAATCCTTTTCTTTTTAGGAGATAAAATCCCTTTTATCGGAAAGCTCCCTGGAGATATTTATATAAAGAAAAAAAATTTTACCTTGTACTTTCCGATAGTATCTTCAATAATTATAAGCTTGATAATAAGCTTAATCATTTACCTTTTCAAAAAATAAATAGTATTTATTTTAAAAGCGGGAAAATTAATATTAGGTTTTACCCAGTATAACTTTGATTTTATTGGTAAATATCTCTTTAGGAACCAGTCCCACATGCATATCCACAACATTCCCTTTCTTATCAATGACAAATGAAGTAGGAATCGCATTAATGTTCCCATAATCCATAACAACCTTGTTATTTCCGAAAACTACAGGGTAATTTATTCCGTATTCTTTTATAAATGGAATAACATCTTTAGCGGTTTCGATATCTAGGGAGATTCCTATTACGACCACATCATTCTTAAATTCTTTCTGTATCGCTATCAAATCCGGGACAGACATCCGGCATGGACCGCACCAGGTAGCCCAGAAATCAAGAATTACAATTTTCCCCTTATAGTCGGAGAGTTTCAGGTCTTTGTTGTCTGTAGTTTTTAGTACAAAATCGGGAGCTTTTATTTCTTTCTCATTTGGAAGTGCCAATTCGGTTGAAGGTTTTGTCTCCTCATTTGATTCTTTTTTAGTGCATCCCAAAATAATGCTTGAGAATAATAATACCGACAGTGCTAAATTAATTTTCATCATTTACTCCAATTAAATTTCATTTCTTAATAGAATCAACATTTTCTTTCTTAAAATCTAGCTTATAATTTATATTTTTATCCGGCTTTGCTGAACCCGCCGGATTATATGTCGGCGGATAAGGACCCTGTTCCGGCACACTCCTTGTGTTATTTACGATAAAAAATATCAGCAGAATAATTACTATAACAACAGTCCAGAAGAAATTTTTATATTTCGGATTGATTAAATGTTTCTTCTCGGGAGGTTTCTTCCCGATCTGTCTCTCTTTATTTCTCTCTTTTTTCTGAGCCATATTAATTTCTTTATATATGATGAATTTTAAGCAAAATAGATTCGTAAAAATAATAAAATAGATAATAGATTGGGAATATTTTTAAGTTTTTAGTTTACACCTATGAGCTATCCGTATCCTGATAAAAAAACGCATTTGTTGATTCTGATCGATTTTTTGAACAAATTTCCGTTAGAATTTTTTGCATTTATCCTATGTACCTTAAATGGTGAGGTTAAATGTGCTGATCATAAATAATCTTTCCGTATTTTCTAAATTTTTTAGTAGATCCTTTATCATTTCCATTTTTCCCATTTATATTTTAATCATAAGAAACCGGGGGACCTATGAGCACATCAATAAAATTTTCACTAATATGTACCTCCTTTATCTTCTACAGCTTTACTGCGTGGGCACAGGACATTAAAGTCAATGAAATGATTGGTAAAAATCAGTCTGCTGTTGTCAAAAGATACGGGAACCCTGTACATAAGGATGATAGTAATCCCTCTATGCAGTGCATGTTCTATCAGAGTGATGCCGGGAGAAAGATTTTTGTCTCCAGCGATAATGTTGTATTTCAGGCAGAATGTTTTTCTACCTACGACAACGAAAAGTCCGCGCGGAAGACAATAGACAGTTTCATTTCATCTTCAATTGGCTCGGGTTATGAAGTTGATTCTGTTTCTTCCAAAGATTTCCGGCTCAAGAAAACCGGCGTTAAGGTGGATCTGCAGCTAAGTGAAAATAAGCTTTCAAATAAATTTGAGATTTCCATAAAAGCTAATAAGACTGCAAATTAATATATTCCGCTTTTAATAAGCTGAAATATTTTTAAAGAGATCTCAATAAATGGTGAGTGATAATTGTCCTGCCTTCGGGAATCATCCTGTTATAAATTTAACGTTTTTTTCTTTAATTTTTATATCCCAAAAATAATTTCTACGCTGCTTAGCTAAAAATATAATTAGCAAAGAATGCCCTAAGGCAAGGAAAGGAAATATTTTCAAGCAGTTGAAGAGAATCTTAGAACTGGTTTATAGATACTTCAATAAATCGACTTTCCGCAATGTTATCTATTTCAGCGGCGGAATAGTGTTGTTTATTTTTGGAGTAATTGTTTACGGTGTTATTCTTAATTTGAGAGAGATACCCTTAAGTGAAGCAATTCTTTTAAAGGGTTACACTGGGCTGGTAAACACAAATATTGTTATTGAACGCAAATCTTTTACTTTGAATCTTTATGAAGATAGTGTCCTGATCAAATCATACAGGGCTAATTTCGGAAGAAATATAAATGAACCTAAAACACATTATGGAGACGAAGCTACTCCAGTAGGCGAATACTGGATATGCTCAATTGATACTGCTCATAAGTATCATAAATTTTTAAAGTTAAATTATCCGAACTTGAGCGATATGAGTGAAGGTCTCCGGAAAGGTTTAATAACTCAAAGCGAATTTGACAGTCTGAAGTTTGAATATTTTTATAAAGACTGCCCGGAGTTAAAGACTGCTTTGGGCGGAAATATCGGAATGCATGGAATTGGAGAATATAATTATATATTTAAAAACCTTCCGTTTATTTACAACTGGACTGACGGCTCAATTGCTTTAAGCAACGAACACATAGATGAAATTTATTCCGTAGTAAAGAAAGGAACCAAAGTTGTCATCAAATAAAAAACTAGCCCGGACATTAATTTTGTTTCTGCCTCTTCTTATCTTTTCCTGCTCAAAAGAGAAGAAAGAACAAGCAAAGCAGATGCTGGATTTTAATAATCCAAAAGTAGTTATGGAGGAAACTAAAAAACTTTTAGGGGACAATGTGAAGTTTGCACATAAAGGAAAATTTAAAGGAGAGTTACCAGTCGAAATAGCTGCCGGGATTGAAATTTCGGATAAAAATAATTGGGGAATCAAATTTTATCTGTTGAATGGCGTTGAAAATAAACTTGTTTCAGTCTATGAAACAAAGCTACTGGAAGGCTCCTTTAGTGAATGCCTGGTGAATCAATTTAAATTCCCCGGATTTGACTACGAACTGGTTTATTATAACTCACAGGACTATTTCCTCGGCAGCGGCGGCGGTGAAATCTTTTCTTATATAATAGATTTTAAGAAGCAAAATACTTACTATGCACATTTATTCTCAGGGCCGCGTAAACCGGTCTCGCTTTTCCTATCCGAAAATATTAATAACCAAAGAATAAAAGATTTTTTTATCTCCAACTTTAGAAGAGATTTTCCCAGCCTTACTGTGGTCCCAGATGATGTTGATCTTGATCTATAATCCTATTGAATCCGGTATATAGTATGCTGAAGAATCTGCTAATTATTCTTTTTTTATTCAGCACTTTTACTTCAGCCCAGCGGTATGAGCTTCAATCAATCCAGTTTGAAGGAAACAGCGCAATTTCTTCTTCGGAGCTTGTGGATGTAATATATTCGGAAGAAACTCCTGTATGGTTTTGGAAATTCCTGAATACATTTACGCCACTAGGAGCGGAGCCCGTATATTTCGATTCTACTAATATCCAATTAGATCTTACTGCATTGGAATCATACTACAATGCAAACGGTTTTTTTGAAGCTAAAATCTCCTACTCTTATGAGCTGGATACTGCCGACCATGATGCATATCTTACGTATAAAATAGCAGAGGGTGATCCTTCAATTAACGGAAAGGTTCAGCTCTTCGGATTGGATCGGGTTCCGGATTATATAAAAGAATTTGTGGTTCAGGAAACAATTTTAGACCCCAAAGAGAAATATTTTGAAAGCATTATTCAGCAGAAGATAGATAATTCCGTAAATATTTTTTTAAACAATGGTTATATCTTTGCAAGGTTTGACAGTACCTTGATTTATAAAGATACGGTCAGTAATTCGGCTGATATTGATATATATTTTTCTACCGGAAATTTCTATTACATCGACACTATTATCGTTGAGACAAAGGGTGAAGGCGCTTCATATGTCCAGGAAAAATTGATCAGAAAAATCGGCGATATTAAACCGGGTGAGCCCTACAGTTATGAAAAGATTAAAAGAAACCAGGCTAGGCTTTTCCGGACTGGCTTATTTAATTCGGTTGTATTGTCTTCGGTTGAGAATGATACTTCAGGCAATTTGGTTCCCCTTAAACTGGCGGGTACAATCGGTTATTTAAATGAACTTTCTCCGGAAATAATACTTAACAACCAGCAAAGCTTTTTTAATATCGGTCTTGGTGCAAATTATATCCGGAAAAATTTCTTGGGCGAAGCTAGAAAATTAACTGTTGGGGCATCATTCGCTTTGCAGGATTTTTTTAATACCATAGGATCACTGAAGTTAAACAAGTTTTCTTTCAAGGATACTACCCTGCTGGGTTATGTAGATTCCCGTATTACAATTGAACAGCCGTTTTTATTCGGTAAACCGATTTTTGGAATTTGGGAAAATTATGCTACGATAAATAAGAAGCCCGAATATAATCTTACTGTTTTGGGGTCTAAACTGACCTTCGACTTCGAACTCCCAAGTTTTACTTTTATTCATTTCCTTAGTACTTATTATAATATAGAACAAAGTTATGAAGTTAACAGATTAAATAACGATTCCTTATCTGAGCAAATTACTTCTGCTATCGGTTCAGAATTCGGCAGAACAACTGCAGACGATATACTTTTTCCAACTAAGGGGTATAATATGTCTTTACAGATTGAGGAGGCAAACACACTCCCTTACTTTGCTGCAAGGATTGCCGGCAGGGAATATAAAGGAGCAATTTTTTACAGGCTTCTCTTTAACAGTGCATTCTA
>CAYSGP010000532.1:0-7391 GCA_964430095.1 uncultured Ignavibacteriaceae bacterium | reverse complement strand
TGCTTCAGTTCGAGGGATGCAGCTCATCAATCATTCCCGGGGAAGGAGATACTCTTTTCATTTTTACCAAAAAAGGTCTTTCCGTTTATGATACATTAAGAGTCTACAATCTTCCTCTAACATTTGGGGATGATAAATATTTTCCTCTTATATACAGGCTTTATCAGAATTATCCAAATCCATTCAACCCTGTTACTGTTATAAATTATTCACTTCCCGTTTCAGGCGATGTGGTTATAAAAATATTTGATATTCTAGGAAGGGAAGTACGGACTTTAGCGGATGGTTTTAAAAGTTCCGGCATTCATAAAATAGTTTTCAATGCATCAAGTCTTGCCAGCGGAGTCTATCTATGCCAGATGAGAGTCAACGGATTTACGGATACTAAAAAGCTTATGCTGGTTAAATAAGGCTAAGTCTAAGGCTGAGAAAGATCTTAAATCAGAAATCGTTAATAGTTAATGGTTGATCGTTAATCGAAGTCGTAATTCTTAGACATTCGTAAATCAAAATTCGTAATTCGTAAATCAAAATTCGAAATCCGACCTGTCCCGCCGAAAGGGGAAATCCGAAATCCGCAATTCAAAATCCGACCTGTCCGCCAAAGCTTGATGCGACGGCTGAAGCTTTGCCTAGGCGGAAATCAATTATATTCGTCCCAGCTTTTTATACTTAGATCATCCTCCCCGTATTTTCTTAATGCTTTAACTAGTCTTTTGGCTACCTGGATATTAGTGATTAAATTAATATTCATATCGATTGCTTTTCTTCTGATGATGTAATCGTTATCGAGCTCGTATTTCTCTTCATTCTTAGGGATATTAATTACAAGATCAATTTTGCCTTCATTTAAATATGTAAGAATATTCGGCTCGTTTTTTTCAAGCGGCCAGTATAAAACCTCTGCCTGCACTCCGTTGGCGCACAGAAAATCTGCAGTGCCTTTTGTAGCATAAAGCTTAATTCCTGTCTCATAGAGCTTCCTTGTTTCTTCGAGGAATTCGGTTTTGTCCTTTATTGTACCTGTTGAAAGCAGAACGGCTTTCTTAGGTATTCTGAACCCGGTTGAAATTATACTTTTGAGAAAGGCTTCGTTAAAATCATCTCCTAGGCATGCAACTTCGCCGGTTGAAGTCATTTCAACTCCAAGAATAGGATCAGAACCTTTCAATCTCGTAAATGAAAATTGAGAAGCTTTAACACCGACATAATCCACATCAAATGATGATTTATCGATATTCGGGACATGTTCGCCTAGCATCAGCTTTGTGGCAATTTCTATAAAATTAATTTTAAGCACTTTTGAAACAAAGGGAAAGCTTCTTGAAGCACGCAGGTTGCATTCAATAACTTTAACTTCATTATCTTTTGCGATAAACTGAATATTAAACGGACCTGTAATCTGAAATGCCTCGGCTACCTGCCTTGTAATCATCTTTACCCGGCGCATTGTTTCAAGATAAGTACGCTGCGGCGGAAGAACCAATGTAGCATCGCCCGAATGAACGCCGGCATTTTCCACGTGCTCCGAGATTGCATAGCAAAAAAGATCGCCGTTTTCAGCAACGGCGTCCGCCTCAATTTCCCTTGCGTCAGTAATAAATTTGCTTATTACAACAGGGTTTTCCCTGCTGACTTCAGTTGCTTTGCGTAAGTATTCTTCAAGCTCATCTTCGCTGAGAACAGTGCTCATTGCGGCTCCGCTCAATACATAACTCGGCCGGATTAATACAGGGTAACCAACCTTTTTAGAAAATTCCTTTGCTTCAGCAAGACTTGTTAATTCTTTCCACTGCGGCTGATCCACGCCAATGCTGTCCATAATCTGCGAGAACTTATGCCTGTTCTCTGCATTGTCAATCTGTACCGGCGAAGTTCCGAGAATCTTAACTCCGGCACCATAAAGCTTCATTGCAAGGTTGTTGGGTATTTGTCCCCCCATCGAAATTATGACCCCTTCAGGATTCTCCTTCTCATAAATATCAAGCACACGTTCAAATGTTAACTGTTCAAAATACAGCTTGTCGCAGATATCATAATCGGTACTGACGGTTTCAGGGTTGCAATTGATCATTATAGAAGTATAACCGAGTTTAGCTGATGTAGTAACGGCATTAACACAGCACCAGTCGAATTCTACAGATGAGCCGATCCTATATGCACCTCCGCCCAATACAATGATTTGGCCTGCCTTGCCGGAAGGCAGGTTTTTTTCTCCGGTAGGAATGCCAGCCAGCCGGCTAGGCAGGTCATCTTCTGTCCCGTGATATGTAAGATAAAGGTAATTTGTTTGTGCAGGAAATTCTGCAGCAAGGGTGTCAATCTGCTTAACTGCAGGGATTACATTCAGGCTTTTTCTATAATTTCTGACTTCAAGTTCCTTTGAACCGGTCAGTTCAGCAATCTGCAGATCCGAAAAACCGTTCTGCTTGGCTTCTCTCATCATCTCTGTATCTATTTCATTCAGCTTTTTTCCTGTGAGTTTTTTATTAGTTTCAATAATATTTTTCATCTTATGGATAAACCAGGGATTAATCTTCGAGAGCTTATAAATTTTTTCTGCAGAATATCCTCTTTCCAGTGCACATGCAATGGCAAACATCCTTCTGTCAGTAGGGATTTCAATTTCCTTTTCGAGATCCTTGAATTCCAATTCATTACCTGCAAAGCCTTTCATCCCGATGTCAAGCATTCTTATCGCTTTCTGCAGCACTTCTTCAAATGTGCGTCCAAGGGACATAACCTCCCCGACAGATTTCATCTCAGAGCCAAGCTGCGTGCTTACCTGGCGGAATTTCTGCAGATCCCACCGGGGAAATTTTAACGCGACATAATCAAGCGCAGGTTCGAAGCATGCAGATGTTTCCTTTGTTATAATGTTTTCGACTTCATTAAGTGCATAACCCAATGCGAGTTTGGTAGCAATGAATGCCAACGGATATCCGGTTGCTTTGGAGGCGAGAGCAGAGCTTCGGCTTAGCCTTGCATTGACTTCGATTATCCTGTAGTCGCTTGAATTAGGATCCAATGCATATTGAATATTGCATTCGCCGATGATTCCGAGCGACCGTATTAATTTTATGCCGATTGAGCGCAGCTTAAAATTTTCCCGGGCTGAGAGTGTCTGTACCGGTGCAATTACAACACTATCGCCGGTATGAATTCCCATGGGATCAACGTTTTCCATCGAGCAGACGGTAATGCAGTTGTTATATTTATCCCTTACTATTTCATACTCAACTTCCTTCCAGCCGTACAAAGATTCTTCTATAAGGATCTGGCTGGTAAAAGAGAAAGCTCTTCTTGCTTTTTCTATAAGTTCGTTTTTATCATTTACAATTCCGGAACCCAGCCCGCCTAGTGCATATGCGATTCTGAGCATTACGGGGAATCCGATCTCTTCTGCCGCAGCTATTGCCTCATCAAGGCTGCCTGCTGTTTTGCTGAGCGGAACTTTTAAACCTGTTTCAATTACTTTATTTGCAAACAGCAGCCTGTCTTCTGTGGCTTGAATAGCATCGATTGGTGTTCCCAAAACTTTAATATTATACTTATCGAGTATTCCTTTTTCATAAAGATCCACGCCAACATTCAATGCGGTTTGCCCGCCGAACTGCAGGAGTATGCTGTCCGGCTTCTCTTTTTGTATTACTTTTTCAACAAAATTTGTGCGGAGGGGAAGGAAATAAACTTTGTCCGCAAAATTTGCCGAAGTCTGAATAGTAGCAATATTCGGATTGATCAACACAGTAGCGATCCCGTCTTCTTTAAGAGCTTTAATAGCCTGGCTGCCCGAGTAATCGAATTCACCGGCCTGACCGATCTGCAGAGCACCTGAACCAAGAATTAAAACTTTTTTCGGTTTATTTTTTTTCACCATCATTTTAAAGCCCTCACAAATGTGTCAAATATAAATTCGCTGTCATCGGGTCCGGGAGATGCTTCGGGATGAAACTGTGCTGCAAAGAAAGGTTTGGAAATATGAATAATCCCTTCGTTGGTGCCGTCGTTTTCGTTTATGAACCATTCACGCCAGTCCTCCGGAAGTGTTTCGGTTTCTACAGCAAAACCATGATTCTGAGAAGTGATATAGCACCGTTTTGTCCCCGCTTCATTGCACGGCTGGTTATGACCTCTGTGCCCGTACTTTAATTTATATGTATTTGCACCTGCTGATAAGGCCATTATTTGGCTGCCCAGGCAGACTCCCATAATCGGGATATGTTTTTCCATACCTCTTCTTGTGTTTTCAATGGTAGCCTTGCACATTTTCGGATCCCCTGGTCCGTTTGAAAGCACAATACCGTCTGCTTTTAATTTCAGGAAATCATAATCATATGGAACCCTTATCACCGTAATATTTCTTTTCAGGAAAGCCTGAATGATATTATTTTTTGTACCGCAGTCAACAAGAATAACTTTCTTCTTACTTCTTTTATACTCAACAGGCTCTTTAACCGAAACTTCACGAACAAGATCAAGCTGGTTTATATCTTCAAACTGTATTACCTCTTTCTCATCAAATACAATTTTCCCCAGCATGGTGCCGCTTTCCCGGAGCTTACGTGTAAGCATTCTTGTATCCACGCCGTAGATTCCCGGTATTTTAAATTCCTTCATCCAGCTGTCTAAAGATTTTTCCGCGCTCCAATGAGAATATTCTTCCGAATAATCCGTAATTATCAAGCCTCTGCAATGAATAGCATCCGATTCAAAATATTTATACATGCCGTTCTCTTTCTCATAACCTGGAACGCCGTAGTTACCCACCAGGGGATAAGTAAAAATTAGTATTTGGCCTCTGTATGAAGGGTCGGTCATTGTTTCAGGGTACCCTACCATACCGGTATTGAAAACCACTTCGCCGTTTGTATTTTTTGGAAACCCAAAGCCGAATCCTATAATTTCCGTCCCGTCTTCAAGAATAAGCTTAGCCGTTTGTCTCTTATTCATTTGAACCTGCCTTCATTTTACCATTATAATTGCAAAAAAATAGCCACTCTATGAGTGGCTATTAAAAATAATTATCTTTTTCTTCTCTGCTATAAATTTTTTTATGACAAAATTCTCAATCAATAATTTTTCCGGTTTTAAAGTAAACAAATATAAAGCTTAAAGAGTACAGATTCAATTATGAATTATATAAAGAGAAATATTTTGTACGCCATCAGCGTTTGATAATGGCTGAATTGGGAGAGTTGAGGCCGATTTCTTAAATACGCTCCTTTCATGACACTATTTCAAGAGAAAGTGCATGAGCAAGGACGAAAACAAGAATCTGCAGATGAATTTTTGAAGATTTTCAATTTCAGATTTTTTATAACTCATTTCTTGTCCGGCATTACAATTAATTTACTCTGAGACAAATCTGTTTTTTTCATTTGTCTGGTAATTTTTATTGTTTAAACGTGTGTTGAACCTCATACTCATTCAAAATCAGAATTTAAAGTACATTTCCTATCTCAAAAATCATATATTTTTATTTTAATGTTAAAGTTTACTTGCCACGCAAAAAGAAATAAATAATCCTCAACGAATAAAATTATTTAGAAAATCTTGGTAAGGAAAAAATTTGCTTGCACCTGAAATAGATACTACGCAGAAACTAAGCTATTCGATCTAACTAAGCTATCCGATTCCATAGGAACCCCAGAATATTTTTAACCAAAAAAAGTTTAAGTGAACCAATTCTATAAAACTTATATTAAAGAATTGTGACTTAATGGGCGGAGCTTTAGACTTTTCTAATTGATCCAAAATGATTTGTATAATGATCGGTAATTAAATGGCAGTTACTCTTTGCATGGTTAACTACAATGGGGAACGATATCTCGAAGAATCACTTAAATCGGTTTTTGATCAGAAAGAAAATTTTTCAGAAATACTGTTGGTTGATAATGCTTCGAAAGATAAGAGTCTTGAAATAATTAGAGAGAAATTCCCTTTTGTAAAGGTAGTTAAGCTTAACAAAAATCTTGGACCTGGAGCAGCGAGAAACGAAGGGTTCAATTCAACCAATAATGATCTTGTACTTTTCATTGACAATGATGTTTGCTTATCAACTAACTGTGCAATTGAGTTGATACATACACTAAATGTTAATCCCTCAGCTGCTGTCGCGATGCCGAGAGTACTTTATCCGGCAAATGGAAGGAAAAATAAAATTCAATACGATGGAGCCGGCTGTCATTTTCTTGGACATATGATTCTTCACAATGTGAACCGGTATGTTAATAGCCTGCAAAATATTCCGCAAAAAATAGATTCATTGGTTACAGCATGCTTTTTAATGGACCGTGAAAAATTGCAAAGAAGCAATCTTTTCGATGAAACTTTTTTTTTCAATTATGAAGATCATGATTTTGGTTTAAGAACTAGAATTTCAGGGAATGAAATTTTATCTGTGCCGGCTGCTCTATGTTATCATAGAGAAGGAACCGCAGGTCTTTCCCTTCGAGAAGGCGGGGAATATTCAAAATTGAGGGTCTTCTGTTTAATCAGAAACAGGTGGCTGATCATTCTAAAAAATTACCATCTTAACACTATTCTCTTATTAACTCCGGTCTTTATTATTTATGAAATATTTCAGCTTGCCGGAGTTATAAAAAAAGGATGGATGATGCAATGGTTAAAAGCAAGCTTTTGGATAATATTCAATTTAAACAAGATATTACTAAAACGCCGCGCTATTCAAAAAGCAAGAGTGATTCCAGATCGCGAAATTCTTAAAGGCGGACCAATTCCATTTACTGCAGAGCTTACAAAGAGTTCTTTGGAAAGAGCTTCAAAAAATATTTTAGACTTTATCACCAGAGCTTATTGGAATAAAATTAAAAGATTCATTTAAGTCAGTGATTAATGTAAGAACACGGATTTATTACTGGGGGAAAAAATATAAAAAGGATTATATGGGTGAGATAAAATCCTCTAAATATAGGAAAGGTGAATTACTCTTGCTTTCAATTTTGCTTACCGGCTTAGTTATAAAAGTATATGACTTTAGATCTTTAAAACGTGGTAGTCAACTGGAAGCAGCACGTGGATCGCTGCGATCCGCTTTATCGGCAGTTGGTACGAAAGCCGATTTCGTAAGATGGGAAGAGCACTGAAAAGCATGGACTCCAATAAGAACCTGACTGATTTGAACAAGCCGCTCACACGCTTTTCTGTTGTTATCTGCACAAGGAACCGAATGCGCTTTCTTGCACAGGCAATTGAGTCGGTAATCTCACAGAACTACGATGTTGACCGCTACGAGTTGATCGTCATCGACAACGGTCCGAGCACAGATATACACCATTTGGTTGAACAGTATTCGGAAACTGCACCGGTTACCATTTCATATTACGTTGAACTGCGATTGGGGGTATCGTTTGCGCGCAATCTGGGTT
>CAYSGP010000531.1:0-3933 GCA_964430095.1 uncultured Ignavibacteriaceae bacterium | reverse complement strand
GCAACATGAGCCGGTTTAACAGCATTAAACAAAAACTGCTCAAGCTCATCACTTTTTAAATTTATGGGGATGGAAGATTCGGGCAGCAGATGATGAGTCTCGTCTAATATAACGAAATGAGGTCTGCCGTAGGTGGATCGGAGTCTTACTAAAGACGGAAATAATTTTTGAAAAAAAGCAGGTCTGTCATCCAATGAAATATTTGTCAGGTTCACAATACAGTTCTGCTCCGGATTCTGAAGCACTTTTTGAATGCTCTCGATTTTAGGCGGACTGCTTAAGCCCACTGGGACTGCGTTTTTAAACTCTGCGTAGTCTCCCTCAGGATCAATCAAACAGAACTGATATTGTTTTTCGGCAAGCTGCTCCAGGATTGCGGTTGCCATAGTAGTTTTCCCGCCGCCTGATGAACCGGTAATCAATATGCTGTTCCCGGAAAATGGCATGTTTATTTCATTTTTATTTTCATCCCAACCGAAAAGAATGCTGCTTTTTTTAATTCCCTTCTTAAAATCTGTGAAATTATCCTTTAGAATAATTTCTATTAACTCCGAAACTCCATCTCCATGGTCTGATTTAGTTACATAGTCAACGGATTCTTTAAGCATCGGGAGCGCATTTTTAACTGCTGCCGAAAGTTCACAAAGCTCCAGGAATGCATGATCGTTCTCAGCATCGCCGATACCGATTACATTATGCGGCGAATATTCCAAAAATTTTAATGCCTCTTTCAATCCTGCTGCTTTATTTACACCTGGGGGGAGCACCATCACCGCATCTTTATTAAAAATCACCTGAAGCTCCAGACCTAAATCCCGGATGGTTTCAAGGACAATTTTTTCAAACGGCTTCCAGGTTGCAAAAATCACTTTACCTACCGAATATTTATTTATTCCGTTTCTCTTTGCCGAATCAATGAATTCTTTAGGAGGCGGAGTGCCGATGAGCTTGGTTTCCCTGGAATGAGGATCGTAAATTAAAGCACCGTTTTCTGCAACAATTTTTTCGAAAATTTCAAAATGATTAGAAACTGTTTTTAAATCTTCTAACTCTCTTCCTGTAACCAAAATCAGTTTTATCCCTGAATCATGCAGCCGCTTTAAAGATCTGAATGTTTCTTCTGACATGCGCCCGTCTTTTGCCAGAGTTCCATCGTAATCGCAGGCAAGAATAAGATAATTCAAAATTTCTCCTAATTACTTAGCTTCTTCCCCAATAATAAATCGGAGAAGTTTTATCATCTCCGGCATTTTATTCCATTTAATCTATAATTATTATAAATGATCTAATGTGATTATTATATTAAAGTTCATCGAAGCAGGCAAAACTTATTGTGATCAATTTCAAGAAGAAAGAAGAAATCATATTTATTTTAAATAAAAAGGAAATGAATATTGAAAAATTCCGATCTGGATCTCGCTGACGCTGTTCAATTGAACTATACAAACAGCGATGAACTGTGCATAATTAGGAAGAGAAAGGGGGAGAGGTTTATTTATACAGATTCCGGCGGAAAAGAAATTATGGATAAAAAAACTTTGCACCGGATTGGCTCGCTTGTTATTCCGCCTGCCTGGGAAAATGTTTTAATTTGTACAAATAAAAATGGTCATATTCAGGCTGTGGGAAGAGATTCAAGAGGGCGAAAGCAGTACATTTATCATCCGTTCTGGAGTGAACTCAGCAGCACTAATAAATTCAGCAAACTTATTGATTTTGCACATGCACTCCCTTCAATAAGAAAGCATATCGAATTCGATCTTAAAAAGAAGTACTTAACCAGAGAGAAAGTTCTTGCTGTAATTATAAAGCTGATGGAATCAACTTTAATCAGGATCGGAAATAATATTTATGCCGAACAAAACAATTCTTTCGGCCTGACCACTTTAAAAGATAGACACCTGGAAGTGGACGGGTATTCATTAAATTTTGAATTCATAGGGAAAAGCGGAAAGCCGTTCAAGATAACCGTCGCAGATCAAAGACTTTCCAGGATCGTAAAAAAATGCCAGGATCTTCCGGGGCAGCGTCTCTTTCAATATATTGATGAAACCGGAACACGGCGGACAGTAGAATCTGTCGACGTAAACATTTATTTAAACCGGGTTATTGAGAAGAATTTTACTGCAAAGGATTTCAGAACCTGGGGCGCAACATTAAAAGCCGCGAAAGAATTAAAAGAAATACCGTTAACGCAAAATGAAAAGGAAAATAAGAGGAATGTAATTAAAGCAATAAAGCATACTGCACATGAATTGAATAATACGCCTGCTGTCTGCCGGAAATATTATCTTCATCCTGCAATTATTGAAGCATACCTAGATGGGTATTTGTTTAAAGTAATGAATAGTCATTCACCGGGAAAGCAGCCGAAATACGGGCTGGATTATTATGAACGAGCCGTATTAAAAATTCTCTTAAAATATACCGGGAATAATGATGTGAAAATTAAATTAATTAAATAATGTAAGAATGCCGCCTCTTTAAAATACGGATGCCAGTCATTCCCCAATTGACTGGCATCCTTCCCGTAAAAATCTTATAGTAAAACTTAGTTTCCCGTGGACGTTAAATTTTTATCTAAGTATTCTTTAGCTTCCGCTTCCGAATTAAAGTATCCGACTCTGACGCTATAAGAACCTTTTTGATTAGTAACTACTATATTATGACCGGCAGCTCTTAATTTATCGCCGTTCTTCTGGGCTTCTAATTGAGATTTCCAACTCGAAACCTCAATCATAAATAAATTGCCGTCGGAGTAAATTTTATCTGAAACGTAACTATCACTAGAATAGTTATAAACTTTCTCGGTGAGGATTCCTTTTTCAGTTTCCTCGAAATCAGTCATGGTTAGATTAATTATTTCAACTCTTCTGTTCAGCTCTCTGCCTGCTTCGGTCTTATTATCGCCTATAGGCTCTTCAGATCCCCTGCCCGAAATATCGAACCTGGCTCGGCTTATACCCTGCTGTACAAAATATTCCTGCACCGATTTGGCTTTTTCAAGTGAAACCATTTTATTATTTGCAATTGAGCCCGTATTATCGGTATGTCCGATTATTTCCCATCTGGTTTCAGGGTATTCTTTCATTACCGGGACTAATCTTGAAAGCATTCCAGTAGCTTCGGCATTCAGCACCGTATTATCGCTTTCAAAGCTGGAAGAGCCATTCAAAACAAGCTTTCTGATTTTTTTAACCGGCGGGGAAGTTTTATTCACTTTAATTTCACATCCAAATGCATCAATAGATGCTCCTGCTTTAGTATTCTTGCATTTATCCTGGTAATCAGGCACGCCGTCTTTATCTGAATCGAGAGGACATCCGGATTGATCAACTTTTATTTTTACAGGTGTCTGATTGCATTTATCAAGGTAATCGGCAACTCCGTCTTTATCGGAATCGAGCGGGCAGCCTTTTGAATCAACTTTAACTCCTAAAGGAGTTTTTTCACATTTATCAAGGTGGTCTGGAACATTATCTTTATCTAAATCTAATGCGCATCCAAATTCATCAACTCTTATTCCTTCCGGAGTATCCAAGCACTTGTCTAAATCATCCTCAATGCCATCTTCATCGCTGTCTTTATGAGAAGAAAGTATATATGACATTCCGATACCTACGGAATAAAACATATCGTTTGCCTCGCCTCTTGACCAGCCGTCAAGATAATCAGCAGGGTTGGCATGTAATGTAGCACCTAAATTAAGAGTTAAATTCTTAGATACTAAAAACCTGAGGCCGATTTCTCCATTATAATTTATTCCGTTCTTCTTATATTCTATTGAAGGGCTAATAGGATTGCCGTTGGCGTCTTTGGGATCGAAGAAAAGAAAAGAAGCTCCCAAAAAAACATAGGGAACCATAAATTCATTTACAGAAAAAGAATAGACGCCTCCGCCTCCGAACAATAATATAGTTGAATTGAATTCCT
>CAYSGP010000530.1:0-4754 GCA_964430095.1 uncultured Ignavibacteriaceae bacterium | reverse complement strand
AAAATTTCTTTAAATCCATCTAAATGCTTGATTTTCAAGCGATTATTAATAATCTTTTAAATGCTTTTATACAGTTTATATTTATAAGGGAAAATGGGTTTTACGCCACTGGTTTTTGTTGATCAAGCTCAGCCTCTATTTTAATACTCCAGCCTTTCTTAATCAATTTTTTGCTCCCATAATAAGCAAAGAGACATAAACGTAATTTATGAAATATGTCATTCTTTATATAATAGTTTTTGCCTCAGCTTATTATCCCCAGGAAAATTTTTGGAAGCAGGTCGATACACTGAAAAATGAATCAATATTTTCTATTGCTTCAAACTCAAAGGGACATATTTTCACAGGCAGCTGGCTCGGTAAAATCTCTTTTTCAAGGGATAACGGGGAAACATGGAGCGTTAACAACACTGCTGCAATCAGTAACCTTATATTTTGCCTATTCGTCAACTCACAGGATCACATTTTTGCGGGAACTGTAGGCGGGGGACTTCTCCGCTCTACAGATGACGGAGACAACTGGACATATATCGGCTTGAGCGACTACTCGGTAATTTCTATTGCTGCCGATTCTAAAAATATCCTTTATGCTGCGACCAGCGGAAAATACAATGGACTTTTTAAATCTTCTGATAATGGAGATACATGGAATGAATGCGGCGGCGGTTTAGATAATAAAAACATCCAGGCCCTGGCTGTAAATTCAAAAGATCAGATTTTTACCGGAACTTTCGATGGAATCTTTCTTTCAAAAGACGGCGGGATAAGCTGGATTCAAATGAATAACGGATTGAGTAATACATCTATCTACTCTCTTGGAGTGAATTCCGATGACTGCATTTTCGCAGGTACTTTTCATGACGGGGAAATTTTTTACTCTAATGATTCAGGTGAGAACTGGAATAACAAGGGCAATTCTTTAAATACTTCATTTGTAAGATCATTTGCTTTTTACGAGAACCGGGTTTTCGCCGGAAGCCATGACGGCGTTTTCATATCTGATGATAACGGTGAAACCTGGAATAAGATAAGCAGCGGCTTAGTTAACAATATGGTTCAATCTATTGCTGTCGGCCCCAACGGAAATGTATACGCCGGTACCTGGGGCAGCGGAGCCTATAGAAGCGTAAATCCAATAGCTTCTGCAGATAAAAATACTCTCCCCAGCCAATTTGAATTAGAACAAAATTATCCTAATCCATTCAACCCAAGCACAAAGATCAGATATTCAGTTCCAAAATCAGCTCATATCGTATTAAAAATATATGATATACTCGGAAATGAAATAGCAGTTTTAGTAAATGAGGAAAAATTGCCGGGCGGTTACGAGATAGAATTTTCAGCTCAAACAGCCGGCGGCAAGCAAATTAATCTCTCCAGCGGGGTTTATTTTTACTCCCTCCAATCGGAAGAATTTTCCAGCACAAAGAAATTTATTTTTTTGAAATAAGTTAATTCCTGTCTTTTTCAACTAAAGTATTCGTGATTTTCTTAAAAAATATTGTTTTATTGTTAAATTGTTGTATTGTTAATACTGCTGCATTTTAAGGAACAATTCAGCAATATAGCAATACAACAATAAAGCAATTATTTATTAATTAACTTATAAAAAATGAAATTCCCGATATATTTGGATAATCATGCTACAACGCCGGTTGATCCCGAGGTTTTCGAGGCAATGAAACCCTATTTTATGGAAAAATTCGGTAATGCTGCCAGCCGGAATCACTCGTTAGGGTGGGAGGCGGAAAGTGCAGTTTCCAAAGCCAGGAAAACTATAGCCGATTTTATTAATGCTGAACCGAAAGAAATTATTTTTACGAGCGGTGCTACCGAATCAATCAATTTAACGCATTTCGGGATTGCACAATCATCTTTAAAAAAGTTGAAAGATATAATTACTTCCGCTGTCGAACATAGCGCTGTCCTGGATTCTTTAAAATCATTGGAGAAGAAAGATTTTAAAATAACGATTCTACCCGTTGATAAAAATGGATTTATAGATTTATATAAGCTTGAAGAAAGTATTTCCGATGAAACTCTGCTGGTTTCGATCATGACAGCGAACAATGAAATAGGGACAATAAATAATTTAATAGAAATCGGAAGAATATGCCGGGAACATAAGGTTATTTTTCACACCGATACTGCTCAGGCTCTTGGAAAAATTCCTTTTAATGTAAAAGAGATGAATATTGATATTGCATCTTTTTCGGCGCATAAAATTTATGGCCCGAAGGGAATCGGTGCGTTATATGTAAATTCAAAAAATCACGGACTTAAAATTACTCCTTTATTGTTCGGCGGAGGCCATGAAAACAACTTAAGACCAGGGACCCTAAATGTGCCCGGAATAGTGGGTTTCGGTAAAGCAGTTGAGATTTCAAATAAGGTTATGGAAAAAGAATCAGCCCGGTTAAAAGAACTGAGAGACAGGCTTTACATTGGAATAACTTCAGAACTGGAAGATGTTTATCTAAACGGCTCTCTCGAAAACAGGCTCCCCAATAATCTTAACTTAAGCTTTAAATATATAAACGCAGAAAATATAATGAACGGCATGAGAGAAATAGCCGTGGCAACCGGTTCGGCATGCACTTCAGCATCATTAAAACCGAGCCATGTACTAAAGGCAATCGGATTGCCTGATGATTTAGCACGTTCATCAATAAGATTCGGATTGGGCAGGTTTAATACCGAAGAGGAAATTAATTACACTATTAAAAAGACTGTCGATGTTGTTAAAAAAGCGAGATCTGAATCGCCTGAATTTCAATTAAAAGGAAATTATAGGAGCTAAAATGAGATTTGCCGTAGAAAAACAAATTGAAGCAGTTAAATCCGATCCTTTGCCTTTTCTAAAGTTCTTAAAAATTAAATTCCCCGTATTTCATAATTCGGTTTTCTTTTTCAGAGATCTGCAGTTCGGATTAGAAAAATTTCTGAAGCAGGAAGATCTTGAAGTCTCCTACAAGGAATCGGAAGAAATAGCTGAAGATTTAAGCAGGTTTTTTGAGAAAAACGGTACATTTATAAAGATTAAAAATTTTACGTGGAAAATAAATTACCCGGAATTTGTGACACAGATTCCAGGAGACCCCATTCAATAACGGAAAAGCAAAAACTGGTTTGAAACAATTATCAATTTTTGTTATCTAATTGGTCAATAATATTTTTTTTATTTTGATATGAATTTAATAAAGCATAAAGGAATCATATGTCGGATACACAAGTTGAAAATGAAATAAAGATTAGCGAAAAGGCAGCCCAGGAAGTTCTGAAAATTATGGAAGAAAACAGTATTCCGGAAAACTATGGATTAAGAGTGGGTGTTAAAGGCGGTGGCTGTTCGGGATTTAAGTACGCACTAGGCTTCGATGCTCAATCCAATGAAGGAGATACAATCATCCATGAAAAAAATATAAAATTATTTGTAGACGGGAAGAGTCTTTTTTATTTAAGCGGGACCGAATTAGACTTTACAGACGGACTAAACGGGAAAGGCTTCATTTTTAACAATCCGAATGTGGTTAAGTCCTGCGGATGCGGTGAATCTTTTTCTGTCTGAAATAATACCTCTTTGCTTAAGCATTGAATCACACGAGAGACTAAGTTAATTATCTATTTTATTCCTCATTCACCAAAATTTTTTTTAATCAAAAAGGAGGAGTAATTTAATGGCAAAGTTCGAATTACCTTCACTGCCTTATTCTTATGATGCACTCGAACCGTATATTGACAAGCAGACCATGGAGATTCATCATACAAAGCACCATAATGCTTACGTAACCAACCTGAATAAAGCAATTGAGACTACGGATGCTCAAAATAAGTCTTTAGAAGATATATTGAAGAGCGTTTCAAAATATCCTGCCGCAGTTAGAAACAATGGCGGAGGACATTATAATCATTCTTTATTCTGGAAATTAATGAAGAAAGACGGAGGAGGATTTCCAAAGGGTGATCTTGAGAAAGCAATTAATTCTGCATTCGGTTCTTTTGAAGCATTTAAAAAACAATTCAGCGATGCTGCAACAGGACGATTCGGCTCAGGATGGGCATGGCTTGTTTTTACTGACGGAAAATTGACTGTAACTTCTACTCCTAACCAGGATAATCCGCTCATGGACGTCGCTGAAGTAAAAGGAAAGCCGGTTCTCGGTTTGGATGTCTGGGAGCATGCATATTATTTGAAATACCAGAACAGAAGACCGGAATATATTGAAAACTGGTGGAACACAATTAATTGGGATGAAGCAGCTAATCTATTTTCCCAATCCAAATAATAGTTGATTCAAATTTTAGTTTTTTTTAATTTCAGGCGGATCAGAAATGGTTCGCCTTTATTTTTACCGGAGAAGCATCTTGAATTCAGTAATTCCTATTTTCCCTCTTAATATAGTAGTATTCCCTTCCTCAAAAATTCCGCTTCATATTTTTGAAGAAAAATATAAAAAATTAATAAATCAGTGTCTTGAAAAAAAGGAAGGGTTCGGAATAATTTCAAAAATAGGAGATGAAATATCGGAAGTAGGATGTTATGTTGAAGTTTCCAAAGTCCTGCAGAGATATTCCGGGGGCGAAATGGATATTATTGTAACCGGCAGAGACAGATTTTTAGTTAAAGAGACAAGCAGACATCCATACGGTTATTCGATGGCATCGGTTGAAGCCTATAATGATACACGTCTGGAAACAGATGAATCGCTTTTAAATGAACTCGAAATATCATTCGAGAATATACTTGGAAAAGC
>CAYSGP010000529.1:0-3479 GCA_964430095.1 uncultured Ignavibacteriaceae bacterium | reverse complement strand
AAATCCGATGGCGAAGGGGGAAATAGCGCTTGGCATTAGGTCACTTTTAATAGATCCATTCCGGAGGAATTAACTTATTCAGCTGTTCGCGGTAAGCCGGGGAGAGAAGATTTATCCCAATCTGGAAGGAAGCATTCGTCCAGCCGAATCCTTCGCGGGTAATATATGCAAACTTGGTTCCTACATTTCCATATTCGGCAAATACATCATGAGAGCGCTTTACAACATCGAATTTTTCAGGAATAGTTCCGTTATAGTTTGCAGCATTTGAGGAAATTGTGTAAAGCCATTTATATATCAGCCGCTGTACTTCATCGTTAAAATTGTAATTTGATAAACCTTTCCATGCAATTATCTGGTGAGGAGCCCATCCGAATGGAAAATCCCATTGCCTTAAAGGGCGTTCTTCCGATACCGGACCTCTCGATTCTTCATTTGATCCTGCAATTCCTCCTGGAAATTCAAGTAACGGGAGACCATTTTTTACTAAGGATTCTGCTTGTTCTTTATCTGCTAATCCTGCCCAAAGAGGATAAAATGTTGTTGCACTTACATACTCTGTCCGTTTCTTTTCAACAAAGTTGTAATCGAAAAACATTTCTTCTTTGGAATCCCACAAATATTTGTTTATCAGCTGCTTCCGCTTTTCAGCCCGCTCAAACCATTCGGAATCTTTTTCATTGTATTGACTGGTTCGGAAATTTCCACCGAATTCATCCCGGATTAAACCTGCAATATCGGTTTCATATTTATATAAAAGTGAATTGAGATCTACCGTTAAAAGATTTGCGCATTGATCAATTAATCTGTAGCTGGTATCATGTCCGGATTCTCTCATTGCCCTGTCGTGTATAAAAAATTCATCCAGCTCCGGCTCTTCTATCTTTCCCGATTTATATGCTTCTTCAAAGTCCTGAACATTCATATTATGCTTTTTTGCGTACGGGGCAAGCACCTCATCAAAATGTCCCGGTTCTACTTCGGGGGAAATTCCTGATCCTGTATCAAAATACCTGCTCAATCCGGTTGATGTAAGATGATCTTTTCCCATCCATACTTCATTATATTCTTTCATGGCTGCTTCAATAGATTTGCTGAGCCATTCCTTTGTTTCCGGATTCTTTGGAAGATTTTCCAATACTGCTTTTATCATTGAAGTTAAAAAAGGAGGCTGGGAGCGTGTAAGGTAATAAGTCCGGTTTGCGTTAAGAATTTTTCCATAGTTATTTATTTCATAAACAAAATTATCAACCATATCCTTTGCCGGGTCAATCCGTTTATCTTGAAGAAGCCCCAATGTGATGAAATAACTGTCCCAGCCGTACATTTCGTTAAAGCGTCCGCCTGGTACGACAAAAGGAACTGCACTTACTTTTCCATCGGATCCTTTTCTTAGTCCAAGCGAGAGCAGTCCATGATACCCGTTCAGTTTATGAACGTAATCACCTGAAATATTATCTGAAATCTTTTCAACTTTTACATTAGGAAATTTTTCGGCAATATCCGAATAAAAATTATATGCAAGATTGTCGGATGGAGGCACATAAATATATTTGTTTCCGTCCGCAGTTTGAGTCTTTTCATCCTGAAGAATTTTAGTTAAACCTTGTTCATCAATTCTTCTGGTAAGTCCTTCCCAGTAATATTCCCGGATCATTCTGGATATTCTTTCCACAGGTGGTTCAAATATTTTCTTGGGATTAAGAGAAGCGGTATCCTTCCCGGCTTCTTCGGCAAGTTTCAGCTCCTGGAGAAGATTGGAAAGAAAATAAGTTCCGGAAACTTCATAACTCTGATTGTTAATCCCTTTTACCCAAAATTTTTTATTGCCGTGTTCTGTTCCATTTATATGAGCATCCTCGATTGTTATTTTTTTATCCTGATCCGTGTCTTCATCCTTTTCTAATGCGGATAGGGTGCTTTTTATATCTGCAAGTACATTGTTTTCGTTATTTAATTCCTGAGCATATAGTCTGGAAAATTGAAGTGCTAGATAAAGTAAAAAAATCAATGCCTGGATTGAATTTTTATTTATTTTCATTTTTTCCTTTGTAGGACGAAGCGAAACTTCGTCCAGAATAATTTTTAAATCGGGGCAAAGTTAAATTCCATTAATTTAAATGGTCGAAACTTCACTTCGACCTGCAATTAAATATTGAATGGGAAACTAAAAAAATAAAATTAAAGATTCTATGAGGCAGGTTGGGAAAAAAATTTCATATAAAGAGACAAAAAATATATCGATCGATTATTTTTAACCTGATCATCCCTTAATACTCTTAATTAACTCCTGTTTTAATTCCCAAAGCTTTTGTGAAATTGAAACATGATAGAGATGCGGATTGATTAATCTTTTTACTCCCGGATCGAGTCTTTCCAGTTCACTATCCCGTTTTTTTCTCATCTCTTCAATTGAAGGAAAATCATAAACAATTTTTCCGTCTTTTATTACATCAACCTGCAGCTGCTCAATCTCTTTGCAATCCGATGTCTGCAAAATTCTTGTCTTTGTATGATCCCAGGAATGATGCAGCATAATTTTTCCCTGAGTTTTATTTAACCATCCGGCCGGAATTTCTTCATCTTCCAATGTAAGAAGATCAGCAGTAGCCTTATTATTTTGATCATACAAACGCCACAAACACTTTCGACCCGGATTGGGGATTTTTTCATTTGATTCTGAAATTTTTATAGCAGGCTTCCAGGTTCCATCGGCTTCCATACCAACGAGCTTATAAACTCCTCCAAGCGCTCCATCCCCTGAAGACGTAATTAATTTTGTACCTACTCCGTAAATTAATCTTTTAATCAGCTTATCCGGATCAACATTATGCTTCGGAGCTTCATAAGTAAGCTGTGTAATTATCTGTAGGATGTTCAATTCATCCAATTCATTGGAGAGAACAATTTTCACATCATCAAAACCTGCTTTGTCGAGCATCTTTGCCGCCATAATGCTTAAATACGCAAGATCGCCGGAATCCAATCTAATCCCTGCGGGCCGGTGCCCTTTCTTTTTTAATTTTTCAAATACTTTTATTGCATTTGGAATTCCGCTGTTTAATGTATCAATTGTATCAACTAAAAGAATACAGTCATCGGGATAAAGATCAGCGAATGCAGTGAATGCATCCTCCTCTGTACTGCCTGATGCTAGAAATACCTGTACCAAGCTGTGCGCGTGAGTTCCTTTCGGCGGATAGCCCAGCAAATATGAAATTCCCGCATTTGAAGTAAAATCAGCGCCGCCGATCAAAGCGGCTCTGGCTCCTGCATTCGCTGCACGATCCTGTGCGCGCCTTAAACCGAAATCAATTAATGGCTGTCCTTTTCCTGTTTCTTTAATTCTTGATGCTTTAGTGGCAATCAAGGTTTGAAAATTAAGCTGGTTAAGCAAAGAAGTTTCTAAAATTTGAGCAATAGCGAGAGATCCCAAGACAGTTGTAATTGGAGTATTCGGATGAACAACACGTCCCTCA
>CAYSGP010000528.1:0-4105 GCA_964430095.1 uncultured Ignavibacteriaceae bacterium | reverse complement strand
TTTTTAGATTTACTAATATAAGAAATTCAATAGATATGCCAGGTGAGACTAATGTTTTTAAGCAGTTTTTTGCTTTGCCAATCTCAATGTGAGAGGAATACTAAGGATATAGTTAAAAAAGGAACATCTTTTTAGACTTTTTCTTCCCATTCAAGCTGTGAACCGGCCGGATTTTTCGTCTCGCAAAGCTCAACTAAAACGCCGTTATTCGATTTCGGATGAAGGAATGCAATCAATAAATCTTCTGCCCCGCGGCGGGGTTTGTCGTCAACTAATTTAATTCCTCCCGATTCCATTTTCTTTAAAGTGCTTTTAATATTATCAACTGCAAAAGCGATGTGATGGATCCCTTCCCCTTTTTTTTCAATGAATTTTGCTACCGGACCGTTTGAATCTGTAGGTTCCAGAAGCTCAATTTTGGTTTCCCACAATTTAAAAAAAGCAGTCCGGACTTTCTGATCTTTTACTTCTTCAACCTTGTAGCATTTTAAACCGAAATTATCTTCATAATGTTTGATCGATTTTTCAAGATTCTTAACTGCAATGGCGATATGTTCTATATGTGTAATCATTCTCTCTCCTAAATTTAAAAAAAAATGAACTGCCGGAAATTACTTCTGAGATGAGTTTTTTCGATATAATATTTTAGTCCTAAAATTCTGCACAAAATGGAAAATTTAATGGTTAATCCCGCCAAGGTCGGGATAGTAGTTCATCGTTAATTGTATCCCTCCGATTAACTATTAACCTGCCTTGCCGGCAGGCGCTTAACGATTAACATATAAATTATTTTGATTCTGGTCTGCAGGTTCAGTTTTTTTATATGCTCTGCTCCTTATATTCACCAAATACATCCCTCAATGTATTGCAGATTTCACCGATACTTGAATATACTTTAACCGATTCCAAAATAAATGGCATCAGGTTTTCGTTTCCCCTGGCAGCATCTCTCAGCATTGATAATTTTTTCTGAACTTCACCCGAATCCCGTTCAGCCTTCACTTTGTTTAAGAATTTTATCTGTTCCTCCTGGACTTTCAAATCGATCTTTAAAAGATCCTTATAAACTTCTTCTCCGGTTTTAAATTTATTGACTCCTACAATTGTTCTTTCTCCCGATTCAACTTTTTTTTCATGCTTATAAGAAGCATTCTGAATTTCAGACTGAACATATCCCGACTCAATTGCCTGAATAATTCCGCCGATTGCATCTATTCTGCTTATATATTCTTCAGCTTCTTTCTGAATTTTATCGGTTAATTCTTCAACAAAATAAGATCCCGCCAGAGGATCGATTGTATTTACTATACCGCTTTCATAAGCAATTATCTGCTGGGTCCTTAATGCTAACCTGGCTGATTCCTCAGTGGGCAGTGCAAGGGCTTCATCTTTTGAGTTGGTATGAAGGCTTTGGGTCCCTCCTAAGACAGCAGCTAAAGCCTGGATTGTTACACGCACAATATTGTTATCCACCTGCTGAGCAGTTAATGAGGAACCTGCAGTCTGAGCATGAAAACGGAGCATCATCGAACGGATATCCTTAGCATTAAACCTTTCTTTCATTAGCTTAGCCCATAAACGCCGGGCAGCCCTGAATTTTGCAGCTTCTTCAAAAAGATCGCTGTGGGAATTAAAAAAGAATGAGATCCGTTTTGCAAACTCATCAACATTCAGCCCGGCATCTATTGCAGCATTTACATAAGCAATGGCGTCTGCAAAAGTAAATCCGACTTCCTGTGCAGCAGTTGAACCTGCTTCACGAATATGGTAACCTGAAATTGAAATGGTATTCCACTTCGGCACCTCCTTCGAGCAGTATTCAAAAATATTTGTTATTAATCTCATTGAAGCTTTAGGAGGGAAGATGTAAGTGCCGCGGGCAATATATTCTTTTAAAATATCATTTTGAATTGTTCCGCTCAGTTTATCTTTCGGAATCCCTTTCTTTTCCGCAGCAGCTATATATAATGCAAGAAGAACTGAAGCAGGCGCATTGATTGTCATTGATGTAGAAACTTTATCTAAAGGAATCCCTTCGAAAAGAATTTCCATATCTGCAAGGGTATCAATCGCTACTCCGACTTTTCCAACTTCACCGTGAGCAATAGGATTATCGCTGTCATAACCGATCTGAGTGGGAAGATCAAATGCAACCGAAAGGCCTGTAATTCCCTGTTCAAGCAGATAGCGGTAGCGTTTGTTGGATTCTTTAGCGGAGCCATATCCTGCGTATTGGCGCATTGTCCAGAGTTTGCCTCGGTACATTGTCGTCTGGATTCCCCTTGTAAATGGATATTGTCCCGGAAATCCTATCTCTTTTTCGTAATCTTCAATTTTTTTTTGATCGGGTATGTATAGCGGATCGACTGGAGTAAAAGAAATTGTGGTAAATTTATCTTTCTGCTCAGGTGAATTTCTTAACGAATCTTTATAGGCATTATTTTCCCACTCTTTAAAAGATTTTTTTATCCTGCCTTCATTTGAATTTTCATTCTCCAAGCTCATTAAACAAGCAGTCTTTTGTTGAATGTTTTAGAAACGTATAGATCGAGCTCTTCCCGGAATGCCGGGTGTGAAATATCTATCAAAGCTTTTGCTCTCTGCAGAATAGTTTTTCCATAAAGATCGGCAATACCGTATTCAGTTACAACAAAATGAACATCGCCCCGGGTAGTAGTCACTCCGGCACCCATATTTAGAAACGGTACTATTCTCGAAATCTGTCCGCCCTTTGCAGTAGAAGGCAGTGCAATAATCGGTTTTCCGTCTTTGCTTCTTGAAGCTCCGCGGATAAAATCGAGCTGCCCTCCGAATCCGCTGTAAAATTTCGGACCTATCGAATCGGCGCAGACCTGACCTGTGAGATCAACCTGAATTGCAGAATTTATTGCCACCATTTTATCATTTGCAGCAATTATAAAAGGATCGTTTGTGTAATGAGATGGATGAAATTCCAATAATGGATCGTTATCGATAAATTCATAAAGCTTCTTTGAACCGAGCACGAATGAAGTAATAATTTTACCCGGATGAAGGGTCTTTTTTTCGTTTGTAAGAATTCCTTTCTCAACCAATTTTATTATGCCGTCCGAGAACATTTCCGTATGTATACCGAGATCTTTTTTATCATCAAGATAATGAAGGACCGCATTAGGAATATTGCCTATTCCCATTTGAAGTGTAGATTCGTCTTCTATTAGTCCTGCAATATTTTTCCCGATCTTTTCAAATAATTCATGTTCTTCCTTGGTAGCGTCCTCTTCAGGACGCAATTCTTTAATCGGTTCATCAACTTCAACACAATAATCAATTTTATCTATGTGAATAAAGCAGTCGCCCAATGCCCTCGGCTGGTTCGGATTAATTTGAGCGATTATCAGCTTAGCTACTTCAGTGGCGGATTTTGTGGTTTCCACTCCGACGCCAAAGCTGCAGAATCCGTATTTATCCGGTGGAGATACATTAATTAAGGCAATATCAATTGTCAGGATTCTCCTGTAGAATAGTGAAGGGATTTCTCCCAAAAAAACCGGGGTAAAATCGGCTCTTCCTTCATTAACTGCCTGCCTTACATTTTTGCCGATGAATAATGCATTGTGCCTGAAATGTCCTTCGTATTCGGGATTTGAGTAGGGTGATATGCCTAAGGTAAGAATATGAAATACTTCGACATTCTGAAGTTCTTTATAACGTGCGCACATTGCATTTAAAAGCACTTCCGGTGTAGCGGCTCCGGGATGGACATAAACCCTGTCTCCCGATTTAATATACGAAACGGCTTTTTCTGCTGTGCAGACTTTTGATTTGTAGTTTTCTATCCAGGACATTTATAAACCTTTTACTCCCTTTATGTTTCTCTGTGGGAAGCAAAAATGATAAGAATGATTTGTAGATCATCTTAAAAATATTTAATTAAACTTAATCCTAATTTAGCAGATAAGCCTTTGAGATGAAAGGAAAATTTTGGAAAGGATGAAGGGAGAGACGAGGAATCTTTGTGTAGGACGATTGAAATTAAAATTACTAAGAATCTAAAGGAGAACTATGATTAACACCTAACTTCAGTTAGGTGCAAAAAAAACTAATCCTGATAATAACCGTTTCA
>CAYSGP010000527.1:0-3168 GCA_964430095.1 uncultured Ignavibacteriaceae bacterium | reverse complement strand
GGAATAGTCTGGATAATCCCTGTTAAACCCAATATGAAACTGCTGATTTTCTTTTTTCTATACGCTAAAATCCCAATGGGAATGGAAACTATTACAGCAGAAAATAATGAAACAGAGACAAGGTATAAATGCTCCCGTGTGTAAGCAAGCAGGCTTGTAAAAAAATTTTCCTTTATAAATTCGGTTTTTACACCGAATCTTTTCTGAATAAATTCTGCAGCAAGGGCGCCTTCGGGAATTAAATCTAATTTAGCCTTTGCATTCATTGAAACCATTGCAGACTCCGGTATACTTCCCTCCAGTCTTAAAATAGAATTTATTAGCTCCGGCATATTCTTTTTCAAGTTTGATCTGTAAAGGATAACTGCTTTATATTCGGGGAAATAATTTAAATCATCTTCCAGTATTTTAAGATTATAATATTTTATTTCACCATCCGTAGAGTATAGATCAACAACATCGATTGAACCGCTTTCCAATCCGCGGTAAGCAAGGTCATGGTCTATTCCGGTTACATTTTTCTGAGAAAGATTATATTTATTCTGTAATCCAGGCCAGCCGTCCTTTCTATCCAAAAATTCGTTGCTTAAACCGAATTTCAATTCTGTATGCTTCTGCAGATCCGATATTTTTTTTATCTCCAGCTTCTCTGCTTTGCTTTGCTTCATTCCAAGTGCATAGGTATTATTGAATCCTAAAGGGCTGCTCATCTCAATGTCAAGATCGTGCAGTTTGTTTCTCATTTCTTCTTCGTTATCAATTTTCCCGGCAAATATTTCCTCCATTATTGTGCCTGTATATTCGGCATAAATATCAATTTCTCCGTTTACGAGGGCACTCCATAAAATTCTAGTTCCTCCAAGTTCCTTCAGATGCTCTACATTTTTATAAGATTTCGCGGCAAGCTGGGAAATAAGTTCTCCCAGGATAACACCTTCGGTAAACTTCTTAGAACCTACTTTTATACCATGAACTACATCCTTTCCCTGAGCGGGAAGAAGAGATGCAAAAGAAGAAGCAAAAACGAATATTTTAATGAAATTATTCATGTAATTTTTCCGGCTCAAAAAAGCTCCTTTGTGCATTAATAAAACTAATCACAAAATCCTCAGCCGGGCTGCTGACAAGTTCATTGATTAGCCCGGTTTGAATTACTCTGCCATCCTTCATTAAAATAATTTTGTCCGCAAAAAAAGCAGCTTCGGAAAGATCATGAGTTACCATAACAACTGTTTTCTTCAAATTCCGGAATATCTCCTTAAGATCATTCTGGAGCTCATAACGAATCAGCGGATCAAGAGATCCAAGCGGCTCATCAAGCAGAAGGATCTGCGGCTCGAGCATCAAAGCACGCATCAGGCTGACTCTCTGCCGCTGTCCGCCCGAAAGCTCGGAAGGGAATTTCTTCAAAGCTTCGGCTGGAAATTTTGTTAGTCTGCAGAGTTCCTCAATTCTCTTTTCTATTCTTTCTTTATTCCACTTTAGATGTTTAGCCATTAAACAGATATTATTTAAAGCATTCAGATGCGGAAATAATCCGCCTTCCTGAATAACATAACCTATCTTCTGCCTGTGAAAAATTAACCTGTCTTTATCTAATCGTTCCCCGTTAATTATAACCTCTCCTTCATCATTCAAAATTAAACCGGTAATAATTCTTATAAGTGTTGATTTGCCGGAACCGCTCGGTCCTATTAGAACCGTAGTTTTTCCATCTTCAATTTTGATAGAAATATTATCCAGCACTTTTGCCGAATCGTAATATTTACTAACGTTTTTAAGAATTATAGACATTTACTAAATGAAGTGAGATTTTTTTCTAGTTTTTAATTAAACTATGAGCAGGTTCAGATTTTTTGAAAATAATAATAAAATTTAACTATAACTTCAATAAAGATATGTTAGACAGTTCATGCTGGAAATTATAGAAATGCAGATTACTGACTGACTAAAAAAAAGAAGTTTTAAGATAAGCACCGGAAATAGAGGTCATTCAGCTGAGTATATTTTATACTCCCATGGCTTTAATGTGATATCTTCTTCCTGATCGAGATTTACCGCTTCATCGGTAAACAGGTTTTTGTAACTTCCGGCAAGCATTTTTTCTTTCAGCTTAAAAGAAACCTGACCGGCGGATAAATTAAATATTCCGACAATTTTATCGTCTCCTTTTTCCCTGATAAACAAGATTATTTTATTTTCAGGATCTGCAGGAATAAATATCATTTCTCCTCCCCTTTCCCCGTTTAGTAATGCCCCATTCATCATTTTCAAATGAAATAATCTGCTGTAGATATTTCTGAACTTATGTTCCTTCCATTCAATGGGATCTTTTTCAAAAAACTTTAATCTTTTACTCAGACCGGCTTCCTGCCCGTTATAAATTAAAGGCATCCCGGGTATAATACAGGTTAAAACAGCAAATGATTCTGCAGCCGGACCGAGCCTCTCAAATACGGTTCCGTTCCAGGAATTTTCATCATGGTTGGAAGTGAATCTCATCCTGAAAGAATTATCCGGATATTCCTCTTTTTCTTTTTCAAGATATACCGGAATATCCTTTGAACTTTTTTCTCCTTTTGCAATTGAATTAAAGATATTATATAAATCCCATGAGTAAGTCATGTCAAATGCTTTTTCGTGCATTTCGGGCGATTCCCATTCAGCCAGCATAAATACAGGTTTAATTTTGTCGAGTTCTGATCTTGCATCATTCCAAAAATCAACCGGCATCATTCCGGCAACATCGCACCTATATCCGTCAATATTGCATTTTCCGACCCAGAACTTTAAAGCATCGATCATATATTTTCTCAGATCTGCATTATCATAATTTAGATCTATAACATCGGACCATTCGGGAACAGGTGGTACAAAATTGCCCAGGGAATCTTTTATGAACCAATCAGGATGAAGAGCTGTTAAATTATTATCCCACGAAGTATGATTAGCAACCCAATCGATAATAATATACATCCCGAGCTCATGAATTTTTTCAACAAGCGATTTAAAATCTTCCATGGTTCCGAAATCCGGGTTTACCGCCAAATAATCCTTTACAGAATAATAACTGCCGAGCGTTCCTTTCCTATTCTTTTCCCCGATCGGGTTAATCGGCATAAGCCATAGAATGCCTACTCCTAAATCTTTCAATTCTGGCAAATGTTT
>CAYSGP010000526.1:0-6785 GCA_964430095.1 uncultured Ignavibacteriaceae bacterium | reverse complement strand
AACTCATTTTGACACAAATCATCATACTACTATTAAGTGGAATTTAGAAAATCCTGAAAAAGCATTAAAATTATTGAAATCAACAATTCGTGAAACACTTCCTACAGAAGCTATTATGTCTGATGAAAATATAAAAAGTGGTTCGTTTACAGTTGATTAATTGAGCAATTAAATATTAAAGTTAAACCCCAGATTAAAAGCGGTATAAGTTCCTTCCCTGCTTAAAAAGCTATAATAGTTGGAATTTAAATAGCTGTTCAATTTAAAAGATAAAACTATATTTATATTATTCACTAACTCACGCGTCAAACCGGCACCAATTCCAACCCCGAATAAATTCTCGGTTATTTTCTCCCCTGAATTTTCATCGGTGTCGTAAGACAAGATTTCCCCGGTATCTTCATCTATTACTCTTGTAATTTTATAGCTGTTATAGCTTAAATACGAGTAGCCGATTTCAATAGTCCCGAATGCGGTAAATAATTCATTGGCGTGAAGATTAATTCTGCCTCCTAAATAGACCGGTATTAAAAGATGTTCATCGGCTGAATAAGTTTCAAAATATGTCTTCTTCTGGATTTCACTATATTCCTCCAAAAAAGCGACATAATGCTTATCCCATGAAGAAAATCCGGAATTTAGATAAAGCATTATATCATCGCTTAAAGAAAAATTGTATTGAAGTGATCCGGTAAATCCGTTGGAAGAGCTGTGAGGAATTATTATACCGCCATTAATTTGAAAAGAATTTGTTTGAGCTGAAATGATATTTGGAAAGAAAAGAAGAAAAACTGCAGAGGCAAGGAATTTATGCATATTACCCTTTCATTTATTGTTAGGTTGAATTTTCCCTTTTCATTACCTAAACATAATCCCCCGGCATGAACATAGAAACTAGGGTGCTATACAATCGTACATAAAAACTTATGCTCTAAATTTCGAATGCACAATGTAAATCTGGATGCACTAAAACAATCCCCGCCTAAAAATTTAATAAAAAAGGCGGAGATTATTTTTTACATAGTCTTCAATGAGTTTTTTCTGAATTAAATCTTAAGCTTAAAAGCTCCTAAGGCGCTTTTATAATTGCAATTTCAAACGGCTGAAGTTCCAGGGATACATTGGTTATTGCTGGTCCGCCGTTCATTCTTCATTTTATTTCCTCTAAAGTAGATAAGTAAATGGTGTGAATTTATTTCATTCTGACCATTGAAGGAAAATTATTGTTCCCAAACAAAAGAACAAATTAAAATAGGTATGAGTTTTGCGTTTGGATATTGCTAAGACGATAGCTAAGTTGATTATCTGCGAAATATTAAATGGAGAGATCATTACATTTTTAGCGGAGATTTATTTATTTTATTTTAAATAGATTTAAAGAAAAATGTTCGAAAAAGAAGTTCAATTCATAGCAGATTACAGCCTCAATAAAGTAAGAAAGCTTGGTTTATCTTTCACATTGAACCAGCTTTTGAATATACAAATACATCCAGCAATTCTGCAGTATATTTCCAGCGAATTCGATTTTCTGATTTACCAGGACAGAAAAAATCTTTTGCAGAAATCTGTTTTTGATTATTCTGGGGCAGAAACGGCAAAATACCTTAAGCTTATAAGCCAGGAAGTTAAAAAAAATAAAAGAGTATCCTATGATGAAATTAAAAAGCTTGTGAACCAGGCTGTAGCATTTAATGCCAGCTTTGTTATCAGACCAAACTGGACATTAACAAAGCTTGTCTTTACCGAAAATAAAAAAAGATCGGTTGAAGAATTTAGTATGCTTATTAATTACTGCTTTTATTATGATTTTGTAAAAAAAATACTTCTCACCTATTTCGATAAAAAAAATATCATGTCAATAAACGCCGAAGAATTTGAAACTATTCTCGGAAAAATCGACAACCCACTGTCATCCGAAGATTTAAATTCTTACCTGGATCATGCACTTTATTCAATATCCGATTTTTTCAACATCGGCGGAATTAATAGCGAAAAAATTCCACTAAGGACCATTGAGGTTTTCCTGAAAGAAAAAAATCTTATGGATCAGCTGATAAAATTAAAACGGGAATTTCCAAGCGAGTCAAAACAGAGGGTCAGCGTTGAGGAATTAAAAAATTATTTAATTTCAAAAGATGCGCTCAAACCGGGTCATGAACTTTCCCCCGTACATCCCGATGAAGTCTCATCCGTTCTTGAGAAGGAAAATTTTGATGAGGAAATAGTTGCCCCTGAAACGAACAGTGAGTTGAATGAAAAACCTATAGAAGAAAATAACCATGAAGAAAATGAGAAGCGATTTGAAGCTGAAAGTCATGACTTAACCGGGGAGATAAAAGATTTGGGGGATGCAGCAGACTTTAACCTGAATTTATCAGATACTTTAAATCTGACTGAAATTGAAAAAGTTACGGAAGAGAATTCGGCTGAACCGGATATGAAAAATTATGCGGAAGAGAAAGATAAAACCATAATAATGCAGAAGAACGAGGCGGGAAAATTTGTGCCTGAAGCAGAATCAGAAAGTTCCGCTCCAAAAAAAATTAATGGTAAAAAAATTAAAAAGGACATCTTTAGTTTTTTAAGTGATAAGGAAATTGAAAAGATCGTTGAAGCGGTTTTCAATGAAGACAGAGATGACTTTACAAACACAATGGAAAGAATTTCAGAGTGCAATAGTTATGAAGATGCTGCCGATATTATTAAGAACTTATTCAGGACATATAAGGTAAATCCTTATTCAAAGGAAGCAATTTTACTGACGGATTCGGTTTCAAATTATTTTGGTAAGTCCTGATTATGTTCATTGACTATGCCGAAATTATGATTCAATCGGGGAAAGGCGGAGACGGTGCAGTTACGTTCAGAAGAGAGAAGTATGTGCCGAAAGGAGGACCTTCGGGAGGCAACGGCGGTAAAGGAGGCGATGTTCTGGCTGAAGCACACCATAATCTTTCAACTCTGCTCGATTTTAAATATAAAAAACAGTATAAATCCGAAGACGGAAAGCCTGGGGGAAGTGCGCTCAAGGACGGTAAAAACGGCAAAGATGTTATTATTAAAGTTCCGGTAGGAACTATAATAAAAAACTTTGATGACAATAAAATTTTATTTGATATGAATGATGAGGGAAAAAAATTTATTATCGCAAAAGGAGGAAAAGGAGGCAAAGGAAATTCCAATTTTGCGACGTCCACTAATCAAGCTCCCAGGTACGCTGAAAAAGGGCAGCCGGGAGAAGAAAAAAAAATTATACTTGAATTAAAATTAATTGCAGATGTAGGACTTGTGGGATTTCCGAATGCAGGCAAGTCAACATTAATCTCCGCAATCTCACAGGCCAGACCGAAAATTGCTGATTACCCGTTCACTACCCTTGAACCTGTTCTAGGAATTGTTCAGTACAAAGATTATAAGAGCTTTACTGTGGCAGACATTCCCGGGATTATAGAAGGTGCACACCAGGGAAAAGGTTTAGGACATAAATTTTTGCGTCATATAGAAAGAACAAAAGTTCTTTTATTCTTAATTGAAATAACTTCAGAAAATTATGAAAAAGATTATGCGACCCTTTTTAATGAGTTAAAAAATTATAGCAAAAAATTAAGCGAAAAGAGGCAGGTTATTGCTTTATCCAAAGCAGATCTTATTGATGAAAATGAGCATAAAAAAATTCTTAAGAAAAAACTTTCACTCCGCGGCAAACATGTTCATGTTTTTTCCTCAATCAGCAGGAAAGGATTAAATGAATTGCTTGATATTCTTTGGGATTCAATTCAGAGTTAAAACTTACCCACTATAGATACCTTGCTTACTCTGAACCGAACCAGACTAGAAAAGGAAAATCTATGCTTCTTCTTTCCGCATTCTGAATCTGTTAAATCCTTTAGGATTAAAGATGTTTTTTTTCATTATTCTGTTTACGCTGAGCATCAAACCGCCTGAGCATTCCTTAACAATTCTTCAGGATGAAAAACCGTTCATCTCCTGCTCATACGGGAAATATGCTCTGAGCCTCCCGGAAAGCATGAGACTTTCACTTAAAAACTTTAATCCTGATTTTGAGCATTGGAAGACTGAAGACTATACATTTGCTGTTCTAAAAGATGTTAAGGAAGGTGGAAATCATGACCGTGCGCCGTTTGCATTAATTGTTGATGCCAATAAAGATAATATTCCTGATGTAATAATTGACGGTCATGATAAAAAAAATTCTCTCCTGATCTGCCTAATTTCCGACAGAGAAGATTTTAAAGTGATAAACATTGAAGAAAATGCATTCTGTATACCTTCTGAGATTATAAATTTTAATGATGGGATAAAGGAAACCGGTTTAAATTATTTTTTATGGCCTGCCGAACCGGGAGCTCCTTCGGATTCATCCGGCTTCTTCATTTTTACTTTGGGCTTTCCGCAGCAGACTAACGGTGACGGGGAACTTCTGAATGACGGCGGAATTATTGATTATTATTTTGAGAACGGATCATTCAGGGCGGAGCGAGAAATATTATAAAAAGAAATTAGCTTTTGTAAAAACTCTAATTAAAATCTTATTTCCTCCTCAGCATAAACATTTTCAGTTTCAAAGACTTTTACTTTTAATGAAGAAATGTTTGAAGGAAATTTATTTTTAGATATTTCACCCAAAAAATATCTGGTAATATTTTCTACCGTTGATTGGAAACCGACAATAACCTTTTTTGAATCCATTTTTTCCAGCAAAGTAATTATTTCTTCATCCCCGCTGTAAACAAGAAAAGAATGATCAAGTTTTTCAACAATCGGATTTACAATTTTTTTCAAATCGTAAAAATCCAAAACCATTCCTTCTGCGTTGACTTCCCCGCTAAGCTCAACAATCATTTTATATGAATGCCCATGAACATTTTTACACTTTCCGAAATGTTCCGGAAGCCGGTGCCCCATTTCCCACCTGAATTCCTTTGCTATTTTCATTAAACTCCTTTTGCGGCAGGATCCCAGATAAATTTGTGCATCTGAAGCTGAAATCTTACATCCAGTTTATCCTCAAGTATCCATCCGACCAGAATTAAAGGTTCAAGCTGCCCGAATACGACAGAAAAAAGAATTGTACATAGACCTGACAGCTTATATTTAGTAATTATTTCTTTTGACCACTCATAATCTTCTCTGCTCCCGATAACGAACTTAATTTCATCGGCAGGTTTTAAAAAAGTTATGTTATCATAATTATTTTTTTTCAGCATTCCGCTGGAAGGGCATTTTAAATCCATAATAATCATTACCCTTTTATCGATATTCTCGATTGGAAGGCTTCCTCCCGTCTCAAGCATTACATGATATCCTTCTTCACAGAGCCTCTCCATCAAGTTAAGACTTTCCTGCTGTATTAAAGGTTCTCCGCCCGTAATCTCTACAAGTTTACATTCGAATTTCCTTACCTCATTTAGAATCTCATCTACGGTAAAATCATTACCTTCATAAAATGCATAAGCGGTATCACAATATATGCAGCGCAGATTGCAGTAGGTCAGTCGGATAAAAACACAAGGAAGCCCTGCTTTAGAACTTTCACCTTGTATAGAGAAATATATTTCATTCACTTTAAGCATTTAGATCTCCGGTCTTTTCATTTTTACCTTTGCTAATTTGCAGGAATTAAATAGTTCCGCAATATGCTGATGCAATAAGCGTTTGACATCAACTAGGTGAATCTATATATTTGAACTCAATTTTTCAAAATTAATTGGGATATTTAACTAAATGGCAACACATGTATCAGCAAAAAAAAGAATCCGCCAGAGTGAAAAAAGGAAACTTGTCAACAAGAACAAATCTTCAGAAATAAAAAGTATTGTAAAGAAAGCTCTTAGTTTAAAAGAAAAAGAGGGAGCCGAGAAGATTTATAAAGAAGCTATTGCTGTTCTAGATAAAAATGTGAGCAAGGGAAGAATTCACAAAAATGCCGCAGCAAGAAAAAAATCCGCAATAACCAGACATTTTAATAAGCTTCTAGCAGGAAGTTAAAGGAATCTTAAGTTTTTTTATGATCAGGAGAATTCAGGGAAATACCTTGGGGTAAAAATCAGCCGTTTTAATTAGGTTATTATTAATAATCTTATTAATTTTGTGTATCCGGTTAGACCGGATTTTTTATTTATTAATTTTTTAGAGGTTCTTTAGTGAGTACTAAATTATTTGTAGGTTCTCTTCCCTGGTCGATTGACGACAAGGTTTTACAATCAACTTTTGAAGCACACGGAAAGGTGCTGTCTGCAAAAGTTATAAAAGACCGTGAAACCGGGAGATCAAGAGGCTTCGGATTCGTCGAAATGGAGGATCCTGCAGAAGCAAAAAGTGCGATTTCCGCACTTAACAATTCGGAGTTGAATGGCAGAAATATCGTAGTTAATGAAGCTAAACCGCGCAGTTAAAAAGATATTTTTTTTGTTTCCGAAAAGCCCCGTTAAATCCGGGGCTTTTTTGTTTTTAAGCAAATAATTATACCCGGCAAAATGTAGATTGAATAAAATCTATACTCATTTCTTAAACTCTTAAGGAATTGAGCTTTCTTATATCCCAATCAGATTGAACGTAAAGTAAAATTAACAGGTGAATATTTCTTATTTCAGCCGGATAGATGATACAACTGGTTTAAAGTCTCCACAAATAATTAAAAAATAAGCGAATGTTGTCTGCTTCATTTTTCCAGCCAACTCCCTTTATCCGGTAAATATGCCGGAATCAACATTTTTCATTAAAGAAATTATGAAGTCCTGCAAAATAGAAATTTTATCATCTTT
>CAYSGP010000525.1:0-2641 GCA_964430095.1 uncultured Ignavibacteriaceae bacterium | reverse complement strand
CGTCCTCTGGATATTGTAACGACCGCCGGAGCAAGCGGGGATATATACGCCGCTCTTGAAACACTTCCCGGAACACAGCAAATCGGCGAGGAAGACGGTTTGTTTGTAAGGGGCGGTTCGGCTTCGGAAACAAAGACTATTATAGATGAAATGGTTGTTCAAAATCCTTTCTACAGCAGCGTTCCCGATATCCCTTCCCGGGGCAGGTTTTCAGCATTTTTATTTAAAGGAACCATATTCAGCACCGGCGGGTACTCCGCACAGTACGGACAAGCTTTATCATCGGCATTAATTCTTAAAACGCAGGATCTCGCCGATGAAACTCTTACATCAATCAGCCTGCTGCCCCTGGGATTCGGCGGATCACATTCGCAGAGATGGGAGAATTCTTCCCTCTCAGGAGAAATCTTTTTATCCAACCTGGCCCCTTACTTTAAAATACAAAAAGAAAGAACGGACTGGGAAACTGCCCCTAGGGGATTCGACGGCTCATTCAATTTCAGGCAGAAATTTTCCAAGTCCGGAATGCTGAAATTATTTTCTTCGGTAAGCTTCGGCGATCTTTCACTTTATATGAAGGATCTGGATAATCCTTCCCTCAAAGATTTTTTCGGCCAGAAAAGCGTCCAATATTATTTAAATGCAAATTACAGGGATATTATTGATGATGACTGGACTATCTTTTTAGGAACTTCTTACAGTTATGATAAAAATAAAATGGATTTAGATTCGGGCAAGATTGGTGAAACTGAACAGCTGACTCAGGTAAGGCTGACAATAACCAAGGGTCTCATCGGGAATTCATTTTTAACTTTCGGCGGCGAAATACAGAATGTAGTCTACGATAATTCATTTAATGAATTCAGTAATAATTTAAATGAAATACTAACGGCAGGTTATGCCGAAGCGGACATCTTTTTTGCAAATAATTTTGCGGCTAGAGCAGGGCTAAGAACAGAATATTCCAAAGTTCTGAATAAAGCTAATATTGCCCCGCGGATTTCTCTGGCATACAGGGTGGGAATTTATGATCAGTTTAATTTTGCATGGGGAAATTTCTATGGAACTCCAGGTAAAGAGTTTTTAATGCAGACAACAAATTTTATATATGAAAAGGCAACGCACTATATTGTAAATTTTCAGCACATAGATGATGATAGAACATTTAGAATAGAAGCATATTATAAAGATTACGATGATCTAGTCCGCGGAACAGTCTACACTTATCCGTTTTATGAACAGCTTCCGGTTGTCAAGTTCAGCAATGGGGGAAAAGGACATGCCAAAGGATTGGATATTTTCTGGCGGGATAGAAAGACTTTGTATATGACTGATTACTGGATTTCATATTCATACCTGAATACAAAGCGGGAATTCAGTAATTATCCTACTCAGGCATTTCCTACTTTTTCTACACCGCATACATTTTCGGTTGTCGTAAAGCATTGGGTACCGTCAATTACTACTAGCATTGGGCTTACTTATACGTTCGCCACCGGAAGGCCGTACTACAACCCTAACAATCCGGAATTTCTGGGAGACAGAACAAAAAATTATAATAATTTAAGTTTAAGCCTGAGCTACCTGACCAATATTTTTAATAGTTTTACAATTATATTTTTCTCTATTGATAATATTCCCGGGTTCAGAAATGTTTTCAGCTACAGATATTCCAGCGACGGGGCATACAGGGAGGCGGTGGTTCCGACTGCTTTAAGACCGGCAATGATTGGGATATTCATTAACCTTGGCCGTGCCAATCCTTTTTAAGAATCTAACAATAACTTTTAAGGATTTATAAAAAAATTAAATTATTTTAGAAACCGATCGGCAAATTCTTAATTAAAAGGAGATAAAATGAAGCTGTTCCTATCTATTCTTATTTCTATTATTCTCATCGGAAATATTAAAGCCGATGATGATAAATATGTAAATGCAATGAAAAAGAATCTGGAAAAATTGGATTCTCTTTCAGATCTGAATTCCTTCCTGGATGCCGCAAATAATTTTGAGAGAATTGCTATGGCTGAAAAGGACAAATGGCTCCCTTACTACTATGGATCATATCTTTATATAGTTGCCAGCTATATCGATACCGTAAAGGAGAAAAAAGATATTTACCTTGATAAAGCCGATCAGCTGATTACTTTTGCCGATTCTCTTCATCCGCAGGAATCTGAAATATATACCGTGAAGGGAATGTCGGCACAGGCGCGCCTTTCGATTGATCCGATGAACCGCTGGCAGAAATACGGCAATGAGGCAAACAGCAGCTTTCAGATGGCTATGGATCTCGATACATTAAATCCGAGGCCCGAATATTTACTGGGCATGGGAATATTTTATACACCTGCACAATTCGGCGGAGGGCCGGCTGCTGCAAAACCGTACTTCGAAAGTTCTATAAAGAAATATGATGCGTTTAAACCGGCTAATGATTTAATGCCTAATTGGGGAAGAAATCAAGTCGAAGAAATGCTGAAAAGGATCGGCGGATAATTTCAGGAAAAAATTTCAGAGATGGGATTAAACCCATCTCTGACTTTAATAAAAAAAAATTACCAGCCTCTTTTACCGCCGCCTCCGCCGCCTCGGTTACCGCCTCTGCTCCCGCCGCCCCTATTATCTCTTCCACCCGATC
>CAYSGP010000524.1:0-5221 GCA_964430095.1 uncultured Ignavibacteriaceae bacterium | reverse complement strand
CGACTGTCCCACCGTAATAATTAATTTCGTTTTCATAAAAAAGATTGTTGATAATTTTCAATGAGGATTCCTCCGATAAAATTGCTCCTCCAAAAATTTCAGAGTAATTCGATCTAAAAATATTGTTTGAAATTTTTCCCCGAGTTGAATTCAGATACAGGCCGCCGCCGGTGACTGCCCTGTTATTGTCAATTATGCAGTTATTCATTAAAAGATAGGAATCCATGGCTAATACCGCTCCGTACCCGGAGGAATCATTTGCATTAATATTTATTTTTTCAATTATGCAGAAATTGAATTTAGCCGATGATGATCTGTCGATAACTATCCCTCCCCAGCCCGAATTGCCGTAAGCGGTAAAAAGCACGGGATATCTTTTCTCTCCGCGTATATGAAGGATCCCTTTTATTATTAATTTCACATCACTATCAAAAAAAATCCTTGTTCCGGGCTCAACAGTCAGCTCCTGCAAAGAATTAACAGAAAGTTCTTGCGTTACATGGTATGGTGATCCGGACTCCCGCAGAACTCCTGTTATCTCCCCGTTTAAAATTGTAAAAGTTGTTTCTTCAGGAGTGTCACCGGTATCGCTGAGCAGCGGCGTTTCTCTTTCACAGCTAAGGGTCATAAGGATTAATGATACAAAAACAGCAGAAATATATTTATTCATATAAAAATATCATGATTCTCCTTTGAAAATTAAAGATTAATCTTAATCACTTCAATTGAATAAAAAGAGATATTTAATTGATATTAATTATTAAACTCCCTAATTTTTTCTTAAACTAAGAAAGTATTTGGTCACAAGCCGATTTAACTTTTGCAGGAGAAAAAATGAACAATCCAAAAGATGAAAAAGTTGTAACTGCTTATGAAAAGGCCGCACAAGAGGGGATTGATCCTCGCTGCATTCCCCAGAGACTCAGCGGGCCTGTACCGGAGCATGATCAAATTGTATATCCTGATTATCCCGAATCGGACCAGGAATCCTGGAGGTTTTTATTCGAACGGCAGATGAAATTTCTTCCGGGAAGAGCATGCGATGAATATCTTAACGGGTCAAAAAAACTGAACTTTACTCCCGGCAGGATCCCGGCATTAAAAGATCTCAGCAGAATCTTTTTCAATACAACCGGGTGGAAAATAGCCCGTGTACCGGGATTAATTCATGAAGAAAATTTTTTTGAATTACTCAGAAGAAAAGTATTCCCCTCGACAGATTACATACGCAGCAAAGAAGAGCTTGATTACACTCCCGCTCCCGATTTGTTTCATGATATGTTCGGTCATATGCCGCTCCTTACTAATATGAACTTTGCCTCCTTTTATCAGAAATTCGGCGAAGCTGCGATGAAAGCAAAAGGGATTCAAAGAAAATATCTTGAAACATTTCACTGGTTTACAGTAGAATTCGGACTAATAAGACAGCAGGAGGGTATGCGCATTTACGGAGCAGGAATAATTTCTTCACTGGGTGAAGTGCAGCATGCACTATCGGACAATGTCGAAGTAAAAGATTTTAACCCGGAAAATATAATAAAACAGGATTATGATGTCTGGCATCTTCAGCCTGTATTATTTGCTATCGAATCCTTTGATCAGCTTGAGCAGGGCTTTAATGAATGGACAATAAAGCAGGGTCTCCAGTAATTCATTTCTTAAGCTTTATCCCATCCCGTTCAGCCGAAGCAATAATGCATTGCAACACATTAACTTGAATGTCCCTATTCATTTGAATAAGTTTCAACCAGTCAATGCACTCAATTTCTTAAATCAGCTTTTACAAAGAATTAGAGGAAATTATGCTTGATGAAGGTAAAAAAGCCCCGGTTTTTACATTGAATAACCAGGATGGAAAAAGCATTTCCTTAAAGGATTTTAACGGAAAAAAAGTAGTGCTTTATTTCTATCCGAAAGATGATACTTCCGGCTGTACCAAAGAGGCCTGCAGCTTCCGCGACGGATTGCCGGAATTCAATAATCTGAATGCTGTAATTCTCGGTGTCAGTCCTGATTCGGTAGAATCTCATAAAAAATTTGCCGAAAAATATAATCTTCCGTTTACGCTTTTAAGCGATGAGCCCCGGGAGGTCATTGAAAAATATGATGTCTGGAAAGAGAAGAATAACTACGGCAAAAAGTATATGGGTGTTGAACGTACTACATTTCTTATAGATGAAAACGGAATGATTAAGAAGATCTTCCCGAAAGTAAAAGTAGACGGACACGATCAGGAATTGCTTGAAGCATTAAAAAAATAATTTTAGGGGATCAAAATGGTTTATGTAACCCGTAGAGAAACATTCAGCGCAGCACACAGGCTTTTCAATCCGAAATTTTCCAATGAAGAAAATGAAAAGGTATTCGGAAAATGCAGCAATCCGAATTGGCATGGACACAACTATATTTTAGAAGTTGTTATCGCTGGAAATCCCGACCCGATGACCGGTTTTGTAATTAATCTTTCCGAGCTTAAGGAGATTATTAAGGAAGTTATAATAGATCAAGTCGATCATAAAAATCTTAATACCGAAACAGGTTTTATGAAAGGGATTATTCCATCTACGGAAAATATTACAATTGCAATCTGGAAAGAGCTTTTAGATAAAATACCGAAAGGAAAGCTTTATTCCGTAAAAGTATCTGAAACAGAAAATAATTTTTTTGAATATCGAGGAGAATAAAATGGAATTAACCGATACTTCAAGGGTCGATTACCGCCAGGATGAGGTCCAAAAAATAATTTCGGAACTATTGGTTGAAATTGGTGAAAATCCTAACAGGGAAGGATTGGTAAATACGCCAAAACGGATAGCAAAGATGTACGAGTTTTTAACTTCCGGATATAATCAAAAAATTGAGGAAATAATCAACGGTGCTGTCTTTCATGTTAAATATGATGAAATGGTGCTTGTTAAAAACATAGACTTCTACAGCTTATGCGAACATCATATGCTGCCTTTTTACGGGAAGGTGCACATTGCATATATCCCGAATGGGAAAATAGTGGGATTAAGTAAAATTCCAAGGATTGTTGAAGTTTTTTCAAGAAGACTTCAAGTTCAGGAGAGAATGACTCAGGAAATTGCAGATACTCTGGATAATTGTCTTAATCCTCAGGGTGTAGCAGTAGTTTCAGAAGCATACCACATGTGCATGATGATGAGAGGGGTTCAGAAGCAGAATTCATCTGCAACAGCAAGTGCTGTGCACGGAGTTTTTAAAGAAGATGCAAGAACGAGGGATGAATTCCTCAAGCTGATTTCGACTTCGAACCTGTAGAATTGCTTTCGGTGAATGAGTGAATGATATCCTCAAAAATATTTTGCCAAATTTGGTCAAGATATTGTTAATAGTTAAAAGCCTGCCTGCCGGCAAGGCAGGTTAATCGTTAATTGTCGCAACGCTCGCCGATTAACTATTAACCATTAACGTTTAACTTGGTTGCCGGCTTTGCCGCGCTAAGTTGAATGGATGAATGAGAACAATCATTTCAATCATTCAGATCTTAAATCAAAGATCGTTAATCATAAATCAGAGTCTCCATGATCGAAGAGAAACCCGGCATTTGGATAACCGGCGCAAGCTCTGGGATCGGCAGAGCTGCCGTAAAAGAGTTTGTGCGGATAGGTGCAAAAGTGTTTGCTTCCGCAAGAAGAAATACGGAACTCGAAAAACTTAAAGCGGAATTAAAAAAAGAGAAATTAATTATAGAGCTGTTTCCCTGCAACGTTGCTTCATCGGCAAATGTAGATCAAACGGTGAAGAAAATTACCCAAAAAGATCAAATTGACTGCCTCATAAACAGCGCCGGGATAACCTCCTTTAAACCTGCCGAAGAAAATTCCATCACCGAAATTGATAATATAATTAATACAAACCTTCTCGGCTCAATTTATGCAATTAAGTTTGTCCTTCCTTTCATGATTAAGCGAAAGCGGGGAACGATTATTAATATTCTTTCCAGCGCAGCAAAAAAAATATTTACTGATAGCACAGCTTATACTGCTTCCAAGGAAGGTCTTCTCGGTTATTCGAATGTTCTCAGAGAGGAAGTCAGGAAGTATAATATTAAGGTGATTAATGTAATTCCGGGCGCAACGGAAACTCCGATGTGGCCGCCGGAAGTAAGAAATGAAAAATCGGAAAGGATGATGTCTGCTGAAGACCTTGCAAGAGTATTGGTCTGGCTTTATCTTCAGAAAGGAAATTTGGTGACTGAAGAAGTTCTAGTAAAACCGATTACAGGAGATTTATAATGACAGAAAGAGATGTAACTATAGTAACTGGATCGAGCAGAGGAATAGGGAAAGCCATTGCCCTCAGGCTGGCGGATGAAAATCATAACATAATGCTTTTCGGCAGGGATATTAAAGCGCTTGAAGATGTACAAAAGATGATCATTCAAAAAGGCGTTGAAGCCGAATTTTTTTCCGGAGATGCAGCAGATACAAAATTCGTAAATCAATCCGTAAAAAAAATTATAGAAAAATTCGGGAAAGTCGATCACCTTATTAATAATGCCGGGATCGGAATTATAAAAAAATTTGTAGATTCATCTTTAGAAGATTTCAGGAAACAGGTGGATGTTAATCTTTTCGGTGTTTTTAATTTTACAAAAGCCGTAATTGATAATATGATAAAAAGAAGGAAAGGCTCGATTATAAATATTGCTTCATTAGCAGGAAAAAATTCTTTTCTCGGAGGAACAATGTATTCTGCTACCAAGCATGCATTGCTCGGATTTACAAAATCCTTAATGCTTGAAATCAGAGAATTTAATATAAGGGTTGCTTCCATTTGTCCCGGTTCGGTAGATACAAGCTTTAACAGCGGGGGTTCAATGGATCCGAGAAGCAGAGGAGAAATTTTAAAACCCGAAGATGTGGCTGAATGTGCTGCGGCAATAATTAAGCTGCCGCCGAGAGCCTTAATGAGCGAGATCGATTTAAGGCCTACTAATCCGAAATAAAATTTATTCCAGATTCCTTATTACTTTTAATCCGTATCTCAAAATAAATCCGATTGCAGAAATCTGCAGATCTAGTGCGGCAGGACTCATGGGGACTGTATTTCCTGCTGCATTTAATACTGCTTTAACAGCGATTATTATTATAAAAAAGAAGCAAAAACCATAAATGCCTGAGAGGATAGGAACTAAAAAGTAGTCAATAGTAAATGTTGAAATAATATACCTAAAATCCGGTATACGGCCGGAACT
>CAYSGP010000523.1:0-4737 GCA_964430095.1 uncultured Ignavibacteriaceae bacterium | reverse complement strand
ATGCTGCAAGGTTTATGAAAATAACAGTTGAGGCTAATGAGATAAGTGTCTTCCAACTTTTTTTAAAGAGCAAAATAGGTAAATAGATCAGGGGAAAATATTTTACTGCAGCGCCTATCCCCCAGAATATTCCTGCAGCAGTTTCATTATTCCTGATCAGATTTATATAGCCTAGCAGAATGAACAAAAGCAGGATTAAATAAAACTGTCCGAATAAAAAATTATTTACCAGCGCAGCGCCGGAAAGCAAAATAATATTAAATGTGCTGATAAAACTAAAACCGGAAATTTTCTTAAGAAGATATACATTCCAAAAAATAATAATCAGGTTTATAAGAATATAAACTCTCTTTGCCGAAAGGGGAGACAGAAGTGCTTCGGGAATCATTATGAAAGCTGTCGGGGGAGGGAAGGGAGAAAACTTTCCTGGTTCTGAAATACCGTATTCAATAATTTTCTGCTGAAACCATTCATCGTCATAAATATTATTAAGGTCTTTCCCTTCCAGGAGCAGTCTGGAAGAGACATAATAGTTGGGGAAATCGGAATTGATTCTTGTCCACGCCGGGATTATTCCGTAATAAAAATGAAATAGGGAAAGGACGGCAAATAAGGATACCGAGAGCTTTTTTTTGTTTTGTATTGAAAATTCTTTTAAGCTTTTCAATGAGGTTTAGCCTTTTCTATCTGCATACGGGCTTTAGCCAAAATTGATTTCATTTTAAATTTAATCGCCGGAATTGAATAGGAATGATTTTCAGATCTTAATTTATAATAATTGAATTCGCTGTGTACTCTTTGTACGGCGTACTTATAATATTTTTTAGGATAAGTTCTTTTAAAATCTCTCTCCCGGTCAGTCTGTTTTTCCCAGCTGAAATCTCCTATCTGCTTTGTTTCTATTTCCTGATAAAATTCCGTTCCCTTTATTGGGTATGCAACAGTTATTGTAAAATGATCCGGATTTGATTTCTTTAAATGATAAATGGTTTCTTCAATATCTCTCTCGGTTTCACCGGGGTAGCCTAACATTATAAAAGTCCCGGCTTCAATTCCTTTCTTTTTAGTCAGCTTAATCATTTCTCTCATCTGGCTTACGTTAATCCGTCTGTCCATTGCATCAATTACTCTTTGAGATCCGCTCTCCGCGCCGATCCAGACTCTGAAGCACCCCGATTCTTTCATTAATCTTAATACTTCTTCATTCATCCTGTCGGAACGGGTAATGCATTCATAATTTATTTTGACATTCTGTTTTTTCAGCTCTTCATTGAATTCGTTAAGCCAGATATGACTCACGGTAAATACATCATCCACAAACCATATTGAATCCGGGTTATAATTTTCCTTTATGCTTCTCAATTCTTCAACAACTTTTTTCGGTGACCGTCTTCTGTAGCTTAAACCATAGACAGCCCTGCTGCACCATCTGCATGTGTAGGGGCATCCGCGCATTGTACTTACCGAGACTGCATCCTGCTTGTGCCTTTCCTTCCAGACTTTCTGGTAATCTTTAATATTAATCCCTTCCCGGTTTGGAAACGGCAGATCATCCAAATTGCTTATCAGACTTCTCTCAGGAGTAAAGACAGCTACATCAAAATTTATATATCCGATTCCGTTTACTTTAGACAGATCTTCAATTTTCTTGGTATCAAGAGTCTTTATAAGCTCGAGAAGAGTGTTTTCACCTTCACCGATGACAACACAATCGGCTCCGTGCATCAACAAATCATCGGCATTGTATCTTACTTCAGGTCCTCCCAGAATAATTTTCGAACTGTTTAATTCATTACTGGATTTAACAAAGCTGATCATTTCAAGCACATTCAGCTTCGTCATTAAATTTATATAGATGGCAATATACTCCGGCTTTTCCTTCAGAAGGAACTCTTTCAGCTCTTCTTTAGATGAGAATGTTGAATCAAATATTTTATTCTCAATTCCATGCTGATTTAAATATGCCGATAAATAAAGAATCCCCAATGGAGGATAAGGCTTCATAATCTTCCGTTCGGTTAGATCTTCTTTAATAAAGTATCCGTGTGTGAGAAGCGCTTTCATTGCCTTGTCTCCAGATCAATTATAAAATGATCTGAAAAAGAGGAAAGCGCAGAAACATTTCTTATTGCTCTCTCAATTTTTTTTAAGCTTTGAAATAATCCGGGTTTCTTCTTAAAGAAATTTTCCAGGTAAGATGGAGGAACGAAAAATCCTACAGGCCTAATTCTAATCAGTCTGAAATTACCGGAGAAAATTTTTCTTATCTCTCCGGGCGAATAATAGTAAGTATGAATTGAAGAGTCTTTTATTTTTACTTCAATCCCGGATCTTTTTCTTCTTCGGAATGCTTCTCTGAAGTCTCTTTTAAAGCTGAAATAAAAGATTTCCCAAAGAGTTAATGAAGGCATAATTATAAAAATCATTCTTCCCGAAGGGTTCAACATTCTTCGGAAAGCACCGGATAATTCTTTCATCTTATTACTGCTTATGCAATTAAGGCCGCCGAAATTTGAAAAAATCAGATCGAACTTCTTTTCAAAATTTTCCAAAGCAAGATCAGCAGTATCAAGTTTTTTAATGCAGATTTTATTTTCTAATCCTGCCGATTTGACTTTTTCTTCTGCAATCTCCAGCATTTTTTCCGAAACATCCGTGGCCAAAATATCGGCTCCTTTTTCTGCAAAGAATACAGCATCCTCTCCCGTACCGCAGTTCAATTCCAGGATCCGGAGAGCTTTTCCGAAATTTAAATTATTTTCAAGATATTCATGCACAATATCTCTCTGTGCTCTGCCGATCATGGAGAAAGTAAAATCATCATCATATGAGGCGGCGGATTGATCGAAAGGAGTTTTACTGCTGATCATAAAAATCTACTATGATTTCTCCGGTCCAGATGTCAGGGCTTATAAAGCTCTCCAGCTGATCCCGGAATTTCCGGACGGGAATCCATTTATCCAAAACTAAATTCATAATTTCATATTTGATAAAATTGCACCTGCAGTTACCGAGAGACTGCAAAATATCCAGACTCTTACTTGCATCATTCAGCAGAAGCTTGTTGAATTCAAAAGCAATAAACCTTGAAGGTTTTTTCATTCCCAAAAAAACTTCCGATTCATATCCTTCTACGTCAATCTTACAGAATTTCGGGATTCCATGCAGCTCAAATAATTTATCTAACGTCGTTACCTTAATTTTCTCAGCTCCCTGCCAATGGAATCCCGATAAACCGGCATATGCGGAAATAAACTCTCTTGATAAGGTTGAACATTCATTATTTTCATCGCATATCATCAATTCATCTTCTTTTTCCGAACTGCCGAGGGCAGTCTGCAGTATTTTCAGATTACTTTTACTGCCGAATTTTTTTTGAAGGATTTTAATGCAGCTGCTCTGCGGTTCAATTGAAATTGTTCTCGCTCCTAATTTTAAAAATATTTCAGTTCTTTCGCCGACGTTTGCCCCGATATCAAAGCATAAATCATTCTCTTTAATAAATTTTTTGTAGAAATTCAGCATCTGCTTTTTTTTCAGTGATTTCCCTAAAAAAGCAGTCAGCGCCGTTTTAAAGTTAGAATTTTTTGTTTTAATCAGATTCAAAATCAATTAACTAATTATTTGTATGATTTGAGAATTTCTTTCCCTTTTGTTTCTTCAAACAGCAGCATACCGGGCAGCTCTTGGGTGAGGTATTTATTTAATTTCAGCCTGAACCTGACAAATCTGAATGCATGCAGAAGAATTTTCGGAAGCTTGTCAAATCTCTTATGCTTAAGGTATTTGAAAATCCGGTATTCGGAATGGACAAACCTATGCAGTATTTTATAGAATGCTTTTTCATATGTGCCGCTGAACATCATATCGAGATCATCCGAGTCTCTCCAGTTCGTCTTATTTTTCATCTGCTCTTTTACTCTTTCAAAGAAAACGGTTCCGGGAAGGGGGTAGGAAACTGAAATCCCGATATCCTCCGGAATGCAGTCACGGATCATTTTTCTTGTAAGCTTAATGTCCTTCCAGTTTTCTCCCGAATATCCGAACTGGATGAAGAATGCAATCTCCATCCCCGCATCATGAATCTTTGATGAAGCCTCATAAATCTGGTCAACAGTTGTTCCCTTATCCATTGCATCTAAAATTTTTTGGCTTCCTGATTCTGCGCCTATCCAGATGGTTCTGCATCCTGATTCTTTCAGATCTGCAATTGTATTTCCCCTCAACAATAAATCGGGGCGGGATAAACATTTATAAGGAATTTTTATATTCAGCTTCTTCAATTCATCTGAAAATTCTTTTATCCAGTTAGGCTTCAATCCGAAAATATCGTCTGTAATCCAGAGATGATCGACTTTATATTTATCTTTTAATTCTTTTATCTTTTCCGCAACTTTTCCGGGCGAGCGGGAATTATAAGTTTGTCCGTACAATGGTTTTGCACACCAATTGCATCTGAACGGGCAGCCTCTTGTGGTAGAAATATTCGTTGAAAAATACCCGTGTTTATTCAGCCAGATTTTCCTGTATTCATTCATATCAACAAAAGAATAATCGGGATTCGGGAGGTCATCGATGTTTTCCATCAGCTTTCTTTTAGGAGTAGTATAAATTCTATTCCCATCAAGAAATTTTAGTCCGCTGATTTCTTTCTTTACTTTCCCAAAACTCTGATCTTCAATTGTCTTTATTGTTTCCTGCAGAGTGATTTCTCCTTCACCGTAAATAACAGCTGTG
>CAYSGP010000522.1:0-7049 GCA_964430095.1 uncultured Ignavibacteriaceae bacterium | reverse complement strand
GCGGAAGTGCTTAATGAAACAAAATTGTCCAACGAGGAAATTCTGCGCTACAGCCGGCATTTAATTATGCCTGAAGTAGGTATGGAAGGACAGAAAAAATTAAAGGCAGCTAAAGTTTTAATGATTGGTGCAGGTGGACTCGGTTCTCCTCTTGGAATGTATCTTGCAGCTGCCGGGGTGGGTACTTTAGGCATTGTAGATTTTGATGTGGTAGATGAAACTAATCTGCACAGGCAGCTCCTGCATTCTACGAATGACATCGGGAGGTCAAAGCTCGAATCCGCAAAAGAAACTATTAATCTTATTAATCCTAATGTCGATGTAGTTACTTTTGAAACACGCCTTACTTCAGAAAATGCCCTGGATATCTTAAAAGATTTTGATGTAATTGTGGATGGTACGGATAATTTTCCAACCCGTTATTTAGTAAATGATGCCTGCGTTCTGCTAGGTAAACCTAATGTTTACGGAAGCATTTTCCGTTTTGAAGGACAGGTAACAGTATTTGATGCGAAGCAGGGGCCTTGCTACCGCTGTTTATATCCGGCACCTCCTCCTCCGGGTTTGGTTCCGAGCTGCGCAGAAGGCGGTGTTCTCGGCGTGCTTCCGGGGATTATCGGATCTCTCCAGGCATTAGAAACTATTAAGATTATTATTGAACAGGGCGATCTTCTGCTCGGCAGATTAATTCTATTCGATGCATTAAAATTTAAATTCCGCGAGCTGAAGCTTAGAAAAAATCCTTCATGCCCTATCTGCGGAGAAAATCCTGAAATACATGAGCTGATTGATTATGAACAGTTTTGCGGAATTACTCCCGATGATGAACAAGGTCCTTATCAGGATCAAATCTCGGCAGATGAACTGAATAAGAAAATTCAAAATAATGAAGATATTTTTATTCTTGATGTCCGGGAACCTCATGAATATGAGATCAGCAATCTAGGCGGCTATTTAATTCCTCTGAATGATCTGCCGAACCGTGTTAACGAGCTGGACTCATCGAGAGAACTTGTTGTGCACTGTAAAGTGGGAAGCAGAAGCGCAAGAGCAGTTCAATTTCTAAAGAAAGCCGGATTTAAGAAAGTTAAAAATTTAGTCGGCGGTATAAATGCATGGGCATTAAGGATCGATAAAACTATGCCCAGATATTAAAATTTATTTTCAAATATTAAGAGTGATTATGTCAGAAAAAATTGATAAATCAGGAATAAAGTTCAACCAGATTCTTATTGTTCTCCTGGTGTGGGTTTCATTCATTATTAACTTACCCTTCTTAATTGCTTTAACATCAGCTATAATGATAATAGGAAGCATATTTCCGGAAGCAAGCTTATTTAGATTAATCTATTTAAATATTATTAAGCGTTCGGGAATTATGAAGCCGGAGATTGTCAATGAAAACAATGCTCCTCATCTTTTTTCCCATGGTTTCGGAGGAATAGTTCTTCTTGTCTCTTTTCTGATGCTGCAATTATTCCCTCATAATCCCGGGATAATTATCGGCTGGAGCATCTCTTTAATTGTTGCCGTGCTGGCATTTATAAATATTATTTGGAATTTCTGTACCGGATGCTGGGTCTATTTTCAGCTCCAGAAATCCGGATTACTGGATTCCAGAGGAAAAGGCCGTCATGCTTGAAAGATTTCTAATAATAGCAGCTGTTTTCATTGCGGCAGTATTAATCCCGGGAGTTTTTATGAGGCCCAGGGTTAAAGGGAATATTAATTTCAGCTTATTCGCTTCCCATGGTATTAAATTAAACGGATCACGACCTTCGGTAATTTATTTTTGGAGTGATTACTGCGCCCCGTGCAGTTCTCAATCGATAATTTTAGATAGGTTAAAAGAAAAATACCTGGATATAAATTATATTTCTTTAAATGCGGTTAAAGAAAAAGAACTAGCTTCAACATTTAATATAAAAACAGTCCCGTCAATTGCAGTCATATCTCCTAACAAAGAAATGAAGTTTTTTAACCAGGGATTTACCACTGAAGAAAAATTAAAAAAGGAAATTGAAGAAGTTTATTGATGGTGAATGATTGCATTCACCATCTAAAAATTATTATGTATTGTAATAATTGTACTGGTTGAAGTACTGCATAATATAAACTCCAAAAATAATCATAAAAATTATATATATAACCAGGAGTACAATTCCTATAATTGCCAGTACTTTTTGAATGAAGAAAAACCTGCTTTGCCTTTCAAGAGCCTGCTCCAGCGTAAAAGTATCACTAGATGCAGCATAGCTTGAGAATGAATTTGCTGATTCTCTCAATCTCAATCCGCTTATAATAAATGGAATTCCTAAAAGGGCTCCGACTATAGTTAAGGAATATAATGCCCCGATAATTATAAAAAACATTCCTAAGAAATTCATATCCCTCGTCATTTTGGTTAATGTGATTTGGAACATGGGAGAGAAAGTACCTGTCTCATTCATAATTATCTCCTTAATTTGTTTGATAATAAATGTAAACTAAAGGATTTTCTGAAAAAAAAGCTAATATTTTTCCATTAGAATTACTCCGATTTCACCTTACCATCACCAATAGTGATAGTTGATTTTAATTAATCTCCTTCCAAATTTAACATATTAAATTTATGGCTCTCCATTAGCGTATTAATATCAAAAAATAATTCTTTCAAAAGAGGAATTATTTTTAGTTAATCCGGATCTTCTTTCTTTAATTAATTATTAATCAAATCAAACTTTAATTCAGGAGGCTTTATGAAGAAAAATGCTTTAGTATTTCTTCTATTTACTGCAGTTTTTCTGAGCTTGATCTATGTTCAATCCGGCTGCCAGTCCCATGAAAAAAAAGAAATGACTAATGAAGAAATGATAGAGAGAGGAAAATATCTTGTAACGGCTGGCGGCTGCAACGACTGTCATTCTCCAAAAGTATTTGGTCAAATGGGGCCAATGATTGATTCTACAAAACTTCTTTCCGGTCATCCTGCCGGTTCTCCTATGGCGGAAATCGATACTAGTATGGTGGCTCCGGGTAAATGGTATCTGGCAAGTGCAGATTTAACTGCATGGGTAGGACCGTGGGGAATTTCCTATACTGCTAATCTGACCCCTGATGAAGCAACCGGAATCGGCACCTGGACCGACGAAGTTTTTATAAAAGCAATAAGAACCGGAAAGCATATGGGTGTAGGAAGACCGATACTTCCGCCGATGCCTTATGATCAATATGCAAAATTAAAAGATGAAGATCTGAAATCAATGTTTGCCTATCTGAAATCTCTGCCTCCTCTCCCCAATAAAGTCCCTGATCCTGTACCGCCTAATATGCTTGGTTCAATGCATAGAAAATCGAAGAAAATGTAAGGCCGATAAAGGGTTGAAGATTTCTTCAGCCCTTTTATTTTATTCACTATGCCTCAACACTTAAAGTTTCAGCTTTTATCTTCTTCCTTTTCAAAAAGAAGATCATAACGACTGAAATACAGCCGAACAAAAAAGCGGATATCCACAAAATCCTTGCTCCGAAATGTTCGTACACGATTGTTCCCAGCCATGGTCCAAAAGCTAATGAAGCGCTGAACAGCATTTGGAACATGCCCATATACTCCCCGCGCTTTTCCGGAGGCGATATTTCAGCAACATAAGCAGCGCTGGAAGGGAAGAAAATCATTTCTCCAAATGTCCAGATTACAATCGTAAATGCTATGAACGCTATGCTGGAGGCAAATGCCATGGATCCGAACCCTAATGCAATTAAAAAAGCACCTAAGGCTAATGATAGTTTATCAGACCACTTGGACATTGCGATATTCAGAGGAACTTCCACGAGGATTATCAGGATTGTATTAACCATTGCCAGGAAACCGAATACAGAAGGTAAAAAATTAAGATCCTTCACGACAAAAATGGGCATTGCACCGATATGCTGAAAAATAACCATTGAAGCAGGGAGCATTGCAAGTAAAAAATAAATAAAGCCAAAATCCCTGAATGCACTTTTTTCGCCGCTCTCCTTTAGTATGTTTTTTTCTCCATTAGATTCAGAATAGTATTTTGCGTGTACCGGAAAAAATAAAAGAAATATTGCTGCCAGAATTGAAGTAGCTGCATCTACGTAGAAAATTATAGAATAGTTTATTAACACAAGAAATCCTGCAGCAACGGGACCGATGCTCATTCCAAGATTAATTACAAGCCTATTTAAAGCAAATGCCGCTCTTCTATCCTCTGCACTCACTACACGGGAAATTAACGCCATATTTGCAGGGCGGAAAGCTTCATTTACCATTGCCCAAAGGACTGTAATTATCATAATTTGTGCATATCCATGGAAAAAAGGATAAAAAAGGAGGAGAATTCCGCCAAAAAATAAGGAAAGCTTCATAATCAGAAACGCTCCTATTTTGTCTGCCAGCTTTCCTACAAAGGGAGCAGTAACCAATGCTCCGATTCCATAGAAAGTTATAATGAAACCTGCTTTATCGGGGCTTAAATTAATTTTTGTGGTTAAATACAAAGCAAGAAAAGGCAGGACCATTGTACCTGTCCGGTTTATCAAAGTGCCGCCGGCAATAATCCACATTTCTCTCGGAAGCTTTTTTAAACCTTTCCAGGGGTTCATTATTAAAATACTTTCTAATACAAATTAGGAAAATTTTTTAAAGGGGAAATTTAATAAAGATTGAAGAAAGTTCAGGGTAGATCAAATTTAGCGGAATAACATTAGTTCAATATTATAAAAAAAGGACTCAAGAAATCTATTTAAAAGATAAATTGAGTCCTGTGAAAAAAGTGTTCCTGAATCTTAAATTGTTTTCAGGCATTCATCGAGATCGGATAAGATATCGTCCACATTTTCCAATCCAACAGCGATTCTAATCCCTCCCGGATCTATTCCGTATTCAAGTAATTTGTCGGCGGGAATCATCGAATGAGTCATCGATGCCGGATGCTCAATTAATGTTCTAGTATGACCGAGACTAACTGCGAGAGTCATTGTATATGCATTCTTTGCTGCATAATTCATTAATTGTCTCCCCTTCTCTTTTTGATCTTCATTATCTTTTCCTTTAAGGGCAAAATAAATTAGACTTCCCGGCGCGAAGTTCCCGTTAAAATCGAGCATTTGGGTTTTGGCCAGGTTATGGAATTTATAATTCTGGAGGCCGGGATAATTTACAAATTCAACTTTCTGATTGCTGTCCAGGAACTCGGCAATTCTCATTGCACTTTTAATCTGCTGACTTATTCTTAGCTGCAAAGTAGGCAATCCATAAGTCAGTACGGTCCATGCTGCTTTTGTATTAAGCACAGCGCCGAAATCTTTTCGATAAAGCATAAGGAGGTTCCAGAATTTCTTCGGACCGATAACAACGCCGCCCATATCTGTTCCGAATCCGCCGATTCCTTTAGTCAATGAATGAAGCACAAAATCTGCTCCAAGCTCCAGCGGGCGCTGGCAGTAAGGGGTTGCAAAAGTATTATCGACAACAATATATATTTTTTCTTCCTCTTTCCGCTTTTCATTAACACGGTTAACTTCATCTTTGATTTTTCCAATGTCGATAATATCAAGGTTCGGATTTGAAGGAGATTCGAAATAAACAACTCTTGTCTTTTCATTTATGAAATTTAAAAGATTTTCAGGCACGGTAAGATCGATGGGATTATATTTTATATTATACCTTGGATACCAGTTATTGAGAAGTGAAAAGGTGCAGCCGTAAAGAGTTTTGTGAGTTATAATTTCATCGCCTGATTTAGTAAGTGTTCCTAAAATTCCTGAAATTGCACCCATACCGGTTGCAAATGTTACGGCCATTTCTCCTTTTTCAACATAAGCGAGATTTTCCTCCAGAAGATCTTTATTCGGTTCACCGAGCCTGTCGTATATATAGATCGGAACACTATCATCACCAAGTATTTTGCTGTCGGCAAATTCCAAAAAACCTTCGGCTCCCCGCTCAACCGAATCCAGCTTAAAAATTACCGAAGAAGATAGAGGTGCGACTACGTGGTGAGAATAATCCCACTTATTGGAGACATTTTTTCCGTAAATCAGATGGGTCTGCATGGAATATTTAGCTTCATCCGTTTTCTGAACGGAATCGCTGGTATTATGCCCATTGTTTTTTGTTTTTTTATTTTCAGGCTCTTCAGCTTTTGGCTGAGGCCTAATCTCGGTAGCCATAAAATATTCCTTAAAATTTGTTTATTATTTATAAAAACCAGAAATAAAATAGATAATATAGAGCAGCAATAGAAATGCCAGAGAGGAGGTTAGTTAAAAAAATTAAAAAGGATGATTTATTGAATCAAGCATTCTATACATTGGGAACCAGCTTAATTCCATTTTCATCAATTATGCTTAATGCGTTAACCGGGCAGACGGAACAAGCCTCAATAATTTTTTCTTTTTGAACATCGGCATATGGGATTTTAAATGAACAGATCTTTTCATCATCGAATTCGAAAACCTCGGGTGAAACTTTAATGCAGTTCCCGGTGGAGATGCATGTTAATCTATCTATTATAACTGTAAGTCTGCTGACTTTTCTTTCCGGTAAATCATTCATAGTTTATCCGCCTCATTTTCTTAACTTCGGATCTTTTCTTTTTTTCTTCAATTCTTTTTTGCCTGGATTCTTTCGAAGGTTTGGTTTTTATACGTTTCTTCGGCTTTTTCTCTGCTTTTCTAATTAGTTCAATAAACCGTTCAACTGCATCCTGCCTATTTGATTCCTGCGTTCTAAATCTTTTTGCCTCGATGATCAATATCCCCTCTTTAGTGACCCTATTCCCGGATTTTTCAATTAATCTTCTCTTTATTTCATCATTAAGCGAAGGAGAGTTTACAATATCAAACCGGAGCTGTACGGCAGTAGAGACTTTGTTTACATTTTGTCCGCCCGGACCCGATGATCTTATAAAGCTGAACTGAATTTCATTTTCAGGAATAAATATTTTATTATTAATTTCAATCATCCGTCGAAAGATAAAATATTGAGAAACGTGATTCAAAAAAGCTTAAGCCTAAAAAATTGTCATTAAAAATTAAAGAATGTA
>CAYSGP010000521.1:0-6551 GCA_964430095.1 uncultured Ignavibacteriaceae bacterium | reverse complement strand
AAAAAGATAATTCGGGAAGATATTATTATGATTCCGACGAAAAAGAAATTAAAGAATGGGAAAAACCGGTTGATCTTTCCGGCGGTTCTAAAGATTTCACCTTTAATGTTTCAAATTCAGGCCGTTATCAATTAAGAATCTCTAAAGAAGGAAAAAATGAATATGTATTTGATGATTTTTATGCCTGGGGATGGCGTTCATCAACCGCTTCTTCATTTGCAGTCAACAGGGAAGGATTGATAGAGATAGTTGCCGATAAAAAATCATATGAACCGGGTGAGGATGCAAAAATTCTCTTTACCACACCCTTCAGCGGAAGAATGCTGCTGACAATTGAGAGAAACGGGATTTATTCATACAGGTATGTCGATGTTAAAAGCAAGTCAACCGAAGTTGAATTTCAAATGACCGAAGATTATATGCCGAATGTTTATATAACGGCAACACTTTTCAAAAAACAAACTATTGACAATTCGTCGCCTTTCATGGTGGGGCACGGTTTTGTTTCCGTTAAAGTTGAGAAAAAACTAAACCAGCTTCCTGTAAAAATAATTGCTCCTGAAAAAATTAAACCTTTAACCAAACAGGAAGTTACAATTAAAACTAATTCCGAAAGCAATATTTACATCACCCTTGCTGCCGTAGATGAAGGAATTCTTCAAATTAAAGATTATAAAACTCCTGATCCCTACAGCTATATGTATGGTAAAAGATCTTTAAAAGTCGATAGTTATGATCTCTACAAACTGCTGCTGCCCGAAATTGTCACGCTAAAATCCCCGGGCGGCGACGGGTATGAAGAAGAAAGCAGAGAATTACAGACTAGAACTAATCCGATTGCAACCAAAAGATTCAAGCTTTTAGCATTGTGGAGCGGGATTAAAAAAACAAGCAGCGATGGAACGGTTAAAGTAACTCTGGATATTCCGCAATTTAATGGAGATATCCGTTTAATGGCATTAGCTTATTCCGGTTCACGCTTCGGCAGTGCAGAAGAACATATAAAAGTTTCAGATGATATAATTATTGAGCCGGAAATCCCCAGGTTCCTGGCTGCAAATGATTCGCTTGCGTCGACCGTTACCTTAATTAATACTACTTCTTCAAATGCAAATGTTAAGATAAATTTAAAAGTTGAAGGTCCTCTCACCGTGTCTACAGCAAAAACACAATCGGTTACAATTAAACCGAATTCTACCCAGCAGGTTAAATTCGGAATAAAGACACGGAATGAAGTAGGCGCAGGAAAGATAACTTTTGAAACGAGCGGTTTTGCGAATGTAAAAGAACAGATTGAAATCGGCGTTCGTCCTATTTCTCCTCTGTTTGTGGAAAGCGGTTCGGGAACTATTAAAGCGGGACAAAATCTGGAAGTAGAAATTCCTTCAGGTTATCTGAAAGGAACCCAAAATACTACCCTTACAATCAGCAGATTCCCTGCCATTAAATTTGCCAAACATCTGAAATATTTAGTGGGTTATCCGCATGGCTGCATAGAACAAACAGTCTCAAAACTTTTCCCTCAGCTTTATTTTGAAGATCTCGCAAAACTGGCTGCACCGGAACTTTACAAGACAAATAATCCGGTGTACTATGTGAAAGAAGGGATAAAAAAACTTGAATCAATGCAGCTGCACGATGGTTCAATGTCGTATTGGCAAGGAGGGGATGATCCCAGCTGGTGGGGCAGTGTTTATGCTGCTCATTTTTTAGTGGAAGTAAAAAAAGCCGGCTTTGCCGTATCGGCTAATATGCTTTCAAAACTTCTCTCCTATATTGAAAAACAATCAAGGATAGATAAAACCTACGATTATGTCAGCTGGGAAAACAACAGGAGGATTATTACAAAAGTCGCAAAAAAAGAAATAATTTACGGATTGTATGTTCTTGCATTAGCCGGACAAGGAGATATTTCAACAATGAATTATTATAAAGCCCGGCCTCATCTTCTCTCAAACGATATGAAGTATATGCTGGCAGGTTCTTATGCATTAATGAACAGCTGGAATACATATAATGAATTTATTCCCGCCGTTTTTAAGCCTGAAAAAACAATACGCGAAACCGGCGGAAGCTTTGATTCTGAAATCAGATCTAATGCAATTATGCTTAATGTTCTCCTGGAAGTTGAGCCGGCAAATCCTCAAATACCTTATATGATAAAACATATTACCGGGATGATGGATGACATGTATTCCACGCAGGAGAGATCTTTTACATTCCTTGCGCTGGGTAAGGCTGCATCCGTAACAGCCAATACGGATATGAAAGTGGAAGTTACAGCCGCCGGGAAAAAACTCCAGAGCTTTAATAATAAAGATATTACACTAAACGACAAAGAGCTGAGCAAAGGTAAAATAATCCTGAAATCGAGCGGCAAGGGAGAAGTATATTATTTCTGGGGCACTGAAGGAATAAAATTAAATGCAAAAGTAAAAGAGGAAGATTCTTTTATGAAGGTAAGAAGGACATACTATGATTACCGGACAGGTGCGCAGTTAACAAATAATTTTACACAGGGAAGATTAATAATTTGCAAAATCTCCCTGACAGGGATTGACAAATCAGCCGAGAACATAGTGATTACCGATCTGCTTCCGGCCTGTTTTGAAATTGAAAATCCCAGGCTCTCAACTTCAGCCGAACTTCACTGGAAAAGCAAAAATCCGATGAACGTCCAGTATATGGATATCCGGGATGACAGGCTTTTGCTGTTTACCGATTTGAATGACTACAAGACCGAAGAGTTTTATTATATGCTCCGGGTAATTAACAAAGGTAAATTCCAGCTGCCGGTAGCAGGAGGAGATGCGATGTATGATCCGGAGTTTCATTCGTATAACGGGGCGGGAGTTATTATTGTGAAAGAATAAAAACAATTTACCACGGAGACACGGAGAACACAGAGAAGCACAGAGATATGATTACTCAACAATATATTAATGAGCTGTCTTATAAAATTATCGGCTGTGCAATTGAAGTGCATAAAAATTTAGGCCCTGGTTTATTAGAACCTGTATACCAGACTTGTTATATCGAAGAATTAGTAAACAACAAATTAAATGTATTGAAACATGTGCAAGTTCCGATCTTTTATAAAGAAAAAGAGTTTGGCTGTAATCTTATTCTGTATTTATTAATAGAAGATTTAGTTATTGTAGAATTAAAAGCAGTTGAAATTATGATACCATTATATAAAGCTCAGCTGCTTTCATATTTAAAATTAACCGGAAAACCTAAAGGCTTATTAATAAACTTCAATTGTGAAAATATTACAACTCAATTAGTTTCATTGGTTACAGATGAATACTCAAAACTTCCTTTGCATTAATTCTCCGTGATTCTCTGGGCCCTCTGTATCTCTGTGGTTTTTCTTTTCTCATAAGGCAGAAATGATAAAGAGTCTAAACAAATTATTTAACCGGAAGATCAAAGAAAGGGTTTTGTTCTTTTTCCTGCTTTTTCCATTTGCCGCATTAATTTTTAATCTCTTATTTCCTCTTCCCGAAATGAAATCCTATTCAAAAGAGATTTATGCAAAAGACGGAACACTTTTAACTGCCTTCCTCACGGATGACGACAAATGGAGAATGTACTGCAGAACTAAAGATATTTCCCCGGATCTAATCAAAGCAATTATTGAAAAGGAGGATAAATGGTTTTACTGGCATTTCGGGTTTAATCCTGCATCAATATTGCGGGCATCTATTTCCAACCTGATTGAAGGGAAAAGAGTTTCCGGTGCATCGACAATTAACATGCAATTAGCCCGAATGCTTGAACCGAAAGAGAGAAGTTATTCAAATAAAGTTATTGAGCTGCTTAGGGCAGTACAGATAGAACTGTATTTTCCCAAGGATAAAATTCTTGAACTTTACTTAAGTCTGCTTCCTTACGGAGGAAATATTGAAGGAGTAAAATCGGCATCTTATCTTTATTTCAACCAGCCCCCGTCAAGACTAAGCTTAGCGCAGGCTGTTGCCTTATGTGTAATTCCGAATAATCCCAATTTATATAGAATAGATAAAAATTCTGAAGGTGTTTTAAAAGAAAGAAACCGCTGGCTGAAATATTTTCAAAAGAACAGCTCATTTAGTTCCTTCAATTTAAATGATGCCTTCAGGGAAAAACTTAAGCCGAACCGTTACCCGGTAAAATTCACTGCTCCTCATTTCTGTAATTTTATAAATCAGAATTTCGTCGGAAGGGAAATTTACACCTCACTAGATTTATCAATTCAGACGAAATCGGAAAATCTGCTTTGGAATTATATCAGAAGAGTATACAGCAGAAATGTAACAAACGGAGCGGTGCTTGTCATTAAAAATAAAGATTTATCAGTAGCGGCATACTGCGGTTCAGCGGATTTTTATGACAAGAAAGCGTTCGGAGAAGTAAATGGGATCAAAGCAGTCAGATCCCCGGGCTCGACTCTTAAGCCTTTTCTTTTTGCACAGGCATTTAATTCAGGCGCATATACTTCCAAAATGAAGCTGCTCGATATTGAAACTGACTTCAATGGTTATATCCCGGAAAATTTTAACTTAAAATTTAGCGGAGAGGTTAGTTTAGATTTTGCACTGGTAAATTCTCTGAATATTCCTGCTGTAAGCCTGCTCAGCAATATCGGATTGAATAATTTTACTTCTCTTCTCGAGAAGGGACATTTTCAAACTATAATCAGCGATAAAAATACACTCGGCCTTTCAGTTATTTTAGGCGGATGCGGCGTTACACTTGAGGAGCTGACAAGATTTTATACAATATTTCCGAACAGGGGAAAATTCAATAATTTAAATTATTTAAAGGATAATACCGGGAATTCAGATATGGAGGAAAAGCCTGTTAAATTTTTTTCGGAATCTGCCGTTTACATGATTTCGGAAATACTTTCAGAGAATAAAAGACCTGACCTCCCGAATGAGCTCAGCGGTTATGAAATTGGTTCAAGCAAGCTTCCCAAAATTGCCTGGAAGACAGGTACTTCATACGGGAAACGGGACGCCTGGGCAATAGGCTTTAATCCGAATTATACCATCGGTGTTTGGATGGGAAATTTTAACGGCAAAGGTTCACCATTTCTTTCAGGTGCGGAAATGGCGGTTCCGCTTTTATTTGATCTCTTCAATTCTATCGATTATAATTCCGAAGAAAGATGGTTTAAAAAGCCGGATGAGCTGCTCGAAAGAGAAGTATGCGCCGAGACCGGACTTCTTCCTTCTAAATTTTGTAAAAGCCTTACCCTAGATTATTTTATTGAAAGTATTTCTCACAGTAATTACTGCAATCTCTACAAAGAAATTTATGTTAACAGCGACAGCTCGATAGAGTACTGCCCGAATTGCCTGCCGGAAAAATACACCAGGGCTGCTTATCCGGATTATCCTCCGGAACTTGAATTATGGTACCAGGAAAACGGAGTAAAATATAAACAGCATCCCCGGCATAATCCGGATTGCGTGATAAAGTATTCAGGCAGAGGACCGGTTATACTTTCGCCGTCTGAGAACTTCGAATATTTAGTAGAACAAAAGTCGGATGAAAAAATTTTACTGCGGGCAGCACCCGATGCGGGTATCAGGATTCACTACTGGTATATTAATGATAAGTTTTATGATAAAAGCTCTGCAGGAAAAGGGATTTTCTTTAAACCTAAAAATGGAAAAAATAAAATTACATGCATGGATGATAAAGGAAGTGACAGGACTATTTTAATAAATGTAAAATATTTTTAGGATGAAGTGAGTTGTTTGTTGTTGGTGGTTTGTTGTCTATCGTTTATCGTTTGTCGTCTATCGTTTATCGTCCGTATGGTAAGCAGCTATTTTAGTTTTTTTAATTCTTCCTGCAGCAGACGGACCTGCTCCTCCAGTTTTTTAATTTTCTCAGCGTATTCAGGCAGGCTGCGCATATGGGCTTCCAGTTTTAATGCAGTTTTGACTTCTTTTGACGGAGAGCCGAAATAAGTTCCTCCTTTAGGAATTCCTTTTGATACTCCTGACTGCGCATACAAAATAACATTATCAGCAATTTCGATATGTCCTATTACTCCAACCTGTCCGGCTAGAAGACAGTGCTTTCCGATTTTGGTACTTCCTGCAACTCCGCTTTGTGCAGCCATTGCAGAATCCTCATCGATAACAACATTATGTGCAATCTGTACGAGATTATCAATTTTTACTCCCCGCTTTATAACTGTTGATCCGATAGCTGCTCTATCTATGGTTGAATTTGCACCGATTTCAACATCATTCTCAATAATTACATTGCCTATCTGAGGAATTTTGTAAAAAGCTCCCTTATCATCGTTATAATATCCAAAGCCGTCGGACCCGATTACCGCACCGGCATGAATAATAACCCTGTTTCCTATTATGCATTTTTCCCGTATGCTGACATTCTGGAAAATGATGCAGTCATCGCCGATTTCTACATCTTCAAGCAGAACACTGTTGTGAAAGATTTTTACATTTTTCCCGATTCTACAGCCGTTCGAAATTACTGCATTTTTACCGATTGATACGTTGTTCCCCAGTTTTGCATCCTTATGA
>CAYSGP010000520.1:0-6232 GCA_964430095.1 uncultured Ignavibacteriaceae bacterium | reverse complement strand
GAAATCTGCAGATCTAGTGCGGCAGGACTCATGGGGACTGTATTTCCTGCTGCATTTAAAACAACTTTAACAGCCATAATTATTATAAAAAAGAAGCAAAAACCATAAACGCCTGTGAGGAAAGGTAGTAAAAAGTAGTCAATAGTAAATGTTGAAATAATATACCTAAAATCCGGTATACGGCCGGAACTGCCGCTTAACAATTTCATCTTAAAGACCCTCGTAAAGTTGATTTCTATTTATCATTTATGCAAGAGAAATGCCAGCAGTTTATATGCGTTTTTTAACTAATTTATAGAGATTTTTGTATGATTTTAGGAAGGAAATTCAAAATCAAACATGCTGCGCAGGCGTTTCTGTTATTTTAAAAATAAGTGTAAATAGTTAAATAATAGAGGACAGACAAGGATGCCTGTCCTTTGTTTGGTCAGCAGCATGAGGACAATAATTAGTCGTCATCCATCATTTGATGCCTAAAACCGGGTTCATGCCGTCTCATATGGAAATTCGGCTCAAATTCCCAGAATTCTTCTTTTTGCTTGTCGGTTAGAAGCTCATAAATGTCCATGCGGTGATTTGCGCGGGAAAGAGAGATTCTGTTTTCAGCATTATTTATCTTTTCAACTGCACCAAGATAATCAGTACGCGAAAAATTTTTCTTTGCTTTTAATTCGCGGAGTGCAAGTTTTGCTTTTTCAAGGTCGGCTTTCAAATCTATCATCTCTTTCTGGTGAGCTATTCTAAGAGTCTCGATTTTATCCTTCTGTTCGGCTGATAGATCTAATTTTTCCAGCATGTTTTTATGCCTTGGTTTCCCGTCTTCACGGAAGGGCTGGGCATTTACCGATCCTAAAGAAAATGTTAAAATAATCAGCGGAATTAATAGGAATTTCATTTTTATACCTTTCATTTATTATGTTTCAAATTCTGATTTCGAATATTTGACAAAGAAAAGTATTGTTAAGTTTAATTTTCATTAAAAGATTACGATTAAACCTTTCCGTACATTGGTTTGTCTAAAAATTGCAGAAATAAATAAGATAAATGCCGGATTCCAATAATGACTTTGAGATGGTAAGATCATTTGTTGCAGGGGATGAAAGTTCATTTAATAAAATTGCTCTGAAATACCAGGAAAAGATTTATTGGCATGCAAGGAAGATGACCGGCAATCACCTTGATGCCGATGAAATACTTCAGGAAGTGCTGCTGGTATTATATAGTAAGCTTAAAGATTTCCGGTTTAAATCTTCTTTATATACATGGATATACAGGATTACAGCTACTAGGAGCATTAATTTTATTAAAAGAAAAAATATCAGGCGGTTTTTTTCATTAGAGGATGAAGAAAGCAGCTCTTTAACCGGCGGCAGCGATATAATAAAAAATATAGAGGATAAGGAAAAGCTGAAGAAGCTTGATAGTATATTGCGGAGAATACCGGCAAAGCAGAGAGAAGTATTTATTATGAGGAATTTTGAAGAGCTTTCTTATGAAGAGATATCTGAAATTACGGGAAGAAGCGTAGGAGGCTTGAAGTCAAATTATTTTCATGCAGTAAAAAAAATCTATGAGCTGATGAAAGATGAATAATCAAGATAAAATCATTTTGTATTTGGATAACCTGTTAGACCCCCGGGAAAAAGAAAAATTTGAGGAAGATTTAAAAAATTCTCCGGAGCTCCGGCTGAAACTGGAAAGTTATAAGAAAGTTTTGGAAAACTTAAAGCAGATGAATATTCAATCTGCCGGTAAAAGCTATTTTATAAATAATATTCCGGTCTTTAGAGAAAGACTGGAGAAGAAAAAGAAAGTATGGGTTCAAAAAAAAATTATTTATGCTTCCTCCTCCCTGGTGATTGTTCTTCTGGTTTTATCTTTATTTCTGTTCCGGAATGCCGAAACAATTTCTAACAACGGAAAAAATCTTGAGTTAACCCATGATCAAATAAAAAGTTTGACTGACAGCTATGCTAATTTGGAAATTGACAGCGCACTATACAATGTTGCTGATTCGGTCTGGAATGAATTATTATCAGATGAACTTAATTTCTCGTATGAAACTGCCGATTCAATTCTGCATTCATTTAACGGGAACGTGGATTACAATGAAGGTCTGAATGATGAGGAAGCATCTCTCATTTATGACCGATTAATAACCAAAGAATTTTTTTAAGGTGAAAACATGAATAAGAAAATTATCCTCATAACTTTGCTGTTTTTTTCTTCATCATTCATAAATGCTCAGGACGATCGCCATCATCGTAAAGGTCCGGGTGAAAAAATGAAGGATCTGGAAAAGCTGAAATTAATAGAGACGCTGGACATGGATGAGGAAACCACTCTTAAATTTTTCTCAAGGCGGAATGCACACATGGATAAAATGGAAGAATTGCGAAAGAAAGAGGATGATCTGATTGAAGAACTGAATGATTTAGCCCAAAGTTCTGATATTCCGGGCGATCCGCAGCTTAAAAAAATGATTGATGAAACATTCAAAATCAGGGATGAAATGGATGAAGAAAGAAAAACATTCATAAATTCTTTATCCGATATTTTAACTTACAAGCAGGTTGCCAAGCTAATTGTATTTGAGCCAAGGTTCAAAAAAGAAATTCGGGAAATCCTTTTTAAAGAAAGAAGACACGCACCCCAGAGATAGCTGTTCACTGAGTTTTATTTAAAATGTTGATTTTCTAATGCCGTAAAATTATCTTTCGATACTCTTTGCGGAAGTGGTGGAATTGGTATACACGCTATCTTGAGGGGGTAGTGCCTGTAAAGGCGTACGGGTTCGAGTCCCGTCTTCCGCACAACTAAAAAAGCACTATTAAATTATAACTTAAAACCTTTACCAATTCCTCATTATTATCCTGCCCTATCCAATTCACTAGGTGATATTTTATACTTGCATCAACTCCAACTAACGGCAACATAGTTAATTCGGCACCGATTCCTACTGCCACACCAATCCTTGTGTTAAAAGTGCTTACATCAGGAGTTCCTGTTTCAATATTTCCCATATTAAATTCCCAATTGCCAATATTGTAAGCAATATCTGAAGCAATATATGGGCTTAAGGGACCATGTATGATTTTATATTCACCTCCCGCCCCAATGGAACTTACTGACAGAGTAGATTTAATCTGCCTGCTCTCATCTGATGAAAAATGATAATATGTAATAAAACCGACGGGTATTATAGGAAATGAGGGAATATCAAATTTTAATTTAATAACGATATTATAACCGGCGGATAATCCAATACCACCGGGATCATCTGTATATGAATCAGGACTTTGAATTGTAGAAATTCCTCCTCCAATTCCAAAGGTCTGAGGAAATGCAGAAAGATTAAATAAAAACAACGAGATTAAAATATACCGGAGCCGCATGAATTATAATATTAGGGCTCCGGAATATTATTAAAATAAAAATTGCACAAAAGGTAAATCAAATAGAAGCCGGTAGTGCTTTTAAAGGCGGAGGGTTCATGTTCCATCTTCCGCACAACTAAAAAAGCACAGTTAAATTATAGCTAATTACGGAAACCGTCTCCTCATCCGATTCTTTTCCTACCCAATTTAAAAAATTATATGTTATACTAGCATCTAAACCAATAATGAGAACCGACAATTCTGCTCCGATCCCGATTCCTCCCCCAAACCTGGATTTTGCCCCGCCGCCTTCGAAGTCATCTATATCTACTCCCTCTATATCCAAATCTCCGAAATTGTTATATGCCACATTCGCAGCTATATACGGATTTATAGGTCCCGGGATAAGATTAAATTGTCCGCCTGCTCCGATAGACCAAATTGATTGTGAAATTGCGACATTTCCCAGAGGGCTTGATTGATCAGTGGAGAAATGAGTGTAGTTCACAAAGCCGAAGGGTTTAAACGGGGCTACTGGAAGACCAAATTTTAATTTTACTCCAAGATGATATCCGCTGGAAAATCCTATTCCGCCGGATGTAAGATCGTTAGTATATGAATCCGGTCCCGTAACTGTTGAGAGACCTCCTCCAATTCCGAATGTCTGGGAAAATGCCTTGTTTCCGAAAACCGCTGCGGATATTAGAATAAAAAAGAAAAAATTTTTCACAAAACCTCCTAGATTATTGCTGTAAACATAAAAAAATAATCCCAAATAAAATTGGCTGTGAGCAAGATTATTCTTTTAATATCTTTCTTTAAATGAATCACTGTATTTCTTTAATTGACTTGACATTATGAATTGTAAAAACCTATATTTACTTTAGTTTTTCTATTCAGACTGAAGGGCATAGTTGATTTTAAGCAATATTAAAATTAGCAGTCATTTGTTTGGTAAAGTTTTTGAAGCATCCTCCAGTTTTGCAATTCGGAATAAAGATCTTTCAAATCAATTTTATCCTGCCCGAAATTTTGTTTCATTAGCTTTTCTGGCTTTGACTCTGCCTTCAATTTCGTTTAACGAATATATCTTTTATGCATCCGGTAATACGGCAATTAATTTTTTGACCGGTGTAATATTAGCAGCTGCCGTTTGTTTTCTTTCTTTTATTTTTAGATTTTTGACTTTATCCGGAGCATTATCAGCCTTTCTTTTAGCCGTTCCTATATTCGGTTTCGGGGGATTTAAATGGAGCCTGCCTGTCCTTACATTTTTTATTTTTTCAAGTATTCTATCAAAGTTCAGGGAATACAGAAATCCGAAATTGAAAAACATTTTTGCCAAGTCGGACCGGCGCGATCACATACAAGTTTTTGCTAACGGAGGTATTGCCGGACTTCTTGTAATAATAAACAGTTTTTTTTTCAAAGGTGATTCGGAACTAATTTATGCTGTTTTCGTCTCATCATTAGCTGCAGTTTGTGCTGATACCTGGGGAACAGAAATAGGAACATTATTTAAAAAGAAAACCTTAAGTATTTTAAACTTCAGAACTGTAAATCCGGGATCATCGGGTGGAATTTCCGTTCCGGGTACATTGGGAGCAGCTGCGGGAGCCTTAATTATTGCTCTTTCTTCTTTATTTTGGGTGAGCCAAAATATTTATTATTATATTATTTTGATTTCAGCTGCCGGAATATCCGGAAGCATCGTGGACAGCATTCTAGGAGCATCAGTCCAGAGAAAAAATATTTGTGCTGTTTGCCGGAACTTTACCGAAAGATTGGAACACTGCGGGGAGACGGTAAAACATTATTCAGGTTTTAAATGGTTATCCAATGATGCTGTGAATTTCTGCTGTTCTGTCTCGGGGGCGCTGTTTACATTATTTTTTAAATTGGTATGATTATCAAATGAATAGATTAATAATTCTGTTACTGCTTGTTTTTTGCAAGATCAATTTTCCTCAGAATGATGCCGATTTGTACCGTTCCGGAATGGATGCATATAATTCAAAGCAATATGCCGAAGCATCCAGGCTCCTTGAACAGTTTTTCATCAACTATGATTTAATGGACGAGCAGTATGCGGCGGCAAAATATTTTTCTTCCGATGCACTGCTGAACCTGGGTCTGGAGGATGCGGCAGCGGCAGGATTTGAATTTATAGTTAATAATTTTAATTCGACAAATTTCAGGGAACTTTCTCTTTACAAGCTTGGAATTATCTATTTTAATTCTAAGGAATACGGCAAGAGCAGAATAAATTTTGAACAGCTTCTTAATGAATACCCGGAAAGTGAATACAACGGATCTGCCCAGTATTTTATCGGAGAATCATACATTGAGGAAAATAAATTAGACGAAGCCGAGTCTTTCCTGAAAGAAGCGGTGGAGAATAAAAGAAAAAATAAATACCTGGATTATTCAATTTACAGCCTTGCTTCACTTTACGAAAAAACCGGGGATTTTGAGAATGCCGTCAAATATTACGACGAGCTTCTTTCCTATCACAAAGAAAGCATCCTATCTCCTTCCGCACAAATCAGAATTGGTGTCTGTTATTTTAAATTAAAAGATTATCAATCGGCTATACTTGAGTTAAACAGCCCGCTTCTGAATGATCTTCCGGAAGATTTATACACGCAAAGCTTATATCTGCTGGCAAACTGCTATTACCGCGTGCAGGAATTTGAGAATGCTGAGAAAACTTATTTAAAAATCATACAGGACTATCCCGCTTCCGAGAACAATAGAGAAACGAGATACGGACTTGCCTTGACTTATTTCCAGGAAAATAAATATAATGAAGCATATAACATTTTTGATTTTTTATCTTCCGGTGACGACAGTAT
>CAYSGP010000519.1:0-8420 GCA_964430095.1 uncultured Ignavibacteriaceae bacterium | reverse complement strand
ATTAACTGCCTGGGGAACCTCATGGCAGCTTGAGCAGGGCACAGAATTTCCCAATGTATTTTCATAAAGATGCTGCTGGTGTGCACCCACGGTTTTTACCTCTGCAGAAGAATTATTATTTAAATCCAGCGGCGGTGCAGGTCTTGACGGATCAGTCGGCGAACCGTGGCAAGTATTGCATGCAGCTGGACCCCCCGGTGCAGTATGGCAAGGGAGGCAGCTTGGGCTGCTTAAACCTCCGCTGAATGAGTCTCCGTGACAGCTCGCGCAATCAGTCAAATCCCAGTGATTATGTCTAATAAAACTCCCATGAAAATCATCCGAATCTATATCTATTATCCCGGATTTATGTACTGTAACAGATGAATGACAATTAACACAGCTTACGCCTGTCGTCCCTCCATTAAAATCGGCTGCATGGCATTGCTGGCATTCTGAGAAATCGGAATCCTTTAAATAATTTCCATGAAAATTAGGATGATTTGAGGTCATTACTCCTTCCCCATGAATAGAAACATTCTGCGGATGAGGAATATCTGTCTGCAGGTCGCTGCAGTCGAAGAAAATTACTGCAGATGATAATAGGGGAATAAGAACCGATAATAGGTATTTCATTTTTTTTAATATCATTCTACTTGACCGCCGTGACAATATCCGCAGAATCCGTTACCTGCTTGTGCTGTAGATAAAATAACCGTATGACAATTAAAACAAATTGAACCCTCGTTATCATGCCAGTCACCGTGCTCATCCCTCATAAAATTTGCAGGATGTGTTTTTACATTAGTCCCTTTAATGCCGTCGTTATCAATATGACATTTGATGCATGTAGGATCGGCACCCTGCACATCATGACATGAAATACAGCTTTCGATATCACGGTTTGCGAGTACCGCATGTTCGCCTCCTCCGGTGCCGACACCGAAAGTCATAAAATTAGATTTGAAATGGGATACCGGTTCAATTCCGCTTAAAGCAAAATCCCCGCCCTCGGATTGATGGCAGTTTGCACAAAAGAGTTCTATCTGGTGGCAGGACTGACATTCCGTTGTTTTTCCTTTAGCATCTATTCCGTGGATAAACCTGTAATTTAATTCATGAATGCGCGTAATTCGCTGCTGTTTAGCGCCGTCTATTGAATTACTAGGAGCATACGGCACATAAAAATCATCCGCGGTATTCTCTTCAGTTATTGCAGTTGTGGCATCATGGCACTCCTGGCAGGAGTTTGTATTATTGTCATGGCACATTATGCAGTCTGCATTAAATTCTCTTGCTTCAAATTTGTGGGAAGTTATAAAGTTCGCACTCCGATGAGACTGGGGTTTTAAATCGGCAGTAGAAATATGACATGATTCGCAGGCATTTGATGCAGTAGTTTTATCATTATGGCACGAATAGCAGTCCTGCATTAATGGATCGGAAAAACTTAGTTCAGAGCCGTAGTCAGTTATATCAAAATTCCTGTGGCAGTCGGTGCATTTCATCTTCTGTTCTTCCAGATGAAATTTATGATTGAACAATAATTCTGAAGTATTTTGAATGAGCGGTTCATATACATCATCATAATGGCATGTTTTGCATTGCTCGGAATCTTCAACATCATGGCATTCCACGCAGCTGTCATGGTTGGGCATCAGCCTGTCCTTTAAGGATATACTTCCGGTTACGGCTTTATGGCAGGTTTCACATTCAGCCAGCTCTTTATGAAACTGATGAGAAAACTTGATGATATCTTTATTACTCTTCCTGGAATCGTCCTCCTGAATTTCAAAGGCATTCAGAAAAAGAATACTAAGGATAATTAATAATAATGAGAAGTAGAGATATTTCTGTTTCATTTAATAAGATTTAAATTTTCATTAAACCAGTAATTGATTATGAAAAATAACCGGTAATCAGTTTTGTATATTTTATTATTCATGTATTGAGTTTGAAGATCAAAAGAAACCTCTCTTAAAGGGCGGACATTAATTCCCAGTAGTATTGTAGTCAAATTGTTCCTTTCTGTATCCTCGGAAAGTTTATAGCCTGTAAATGAAATACCTAGAGAAGGAGTAAGCAGGCCGTCTTCGAAGGTGTGTGCGCCGTAAACTGAAAGGGCGTCAAGTTCCCCTGAATATCCCATAGTCTTTCGGTAAGTAATGCTGCCGTAATCTGAATTTACTCCTAAAGTAAATCTTTCAGTGTTTTCTTCTTTATAGGTTACATATCCAAATTTTCCGGTGAATCTGTAATTTTTGAAGAATGAATAATCCCCGCCGAACTCGATCTCCTGAGTTGTACCGTAATCAAAGACAGAAAAAATGCTGTTGTATTTTATCCTGGGCTCTCTGTAGTTGTAGTAGATATTTAGATTGATCTTAGGCAAATGAAAATAATTTCCCAATATTTCAAACTTTGATGTCTTCTCATAATTAAAATCGTAATCGTATCTTGTATTAACTGAAAAAACATTATCCATCTTGTAATCAACTTCAGCAGTACCAAAGCTAAACTGGTTTGATTTATTACTGATCAAAACATTTATAGGATTTAAATCTTCATCAAGCCGCCGGGCCCAATATTCCTCAGGCTTGAAATTTTTATCGACATAAGCTAAGGATATATGAAAGGATTCAATTACGTTTGTTGTAAACCTGCTTCCGAAGATATAATCATCCTTCCACCAGTTGTCGCTTAATTCAAGCTTCTGGTAAGCCGGAACATTTGCTCCGTAAAAAACAGAGAGCTTATACGGCTTATATTTGAGATCCAGGTTGGCGCCGTCGAAAGTTCCCCCCGCAGCTTTGGTTAAGATCGGCTGTCTTCCGATTCTTACTGTGCCGATATCTAAAATATTTCTTGCTTCAACATACAGATTATAAAATCTCAGCCTAGGATCATCTTTCAATTTCTGTGAGAAGTCTGTTTCCAGGTTTAAATTTGATCTTATTGAGAAATCGGAGTGGTTTAAATTCAAGCTGAGCATTTGAAATCCCCGCACATAATTATTTGAGTTATCTGCGGAATCAAATCTTTCAAAAGTATAAATGCTGGAGCTGAATCTCCCATTAATATTCTGAGAAAAGCAAAAAGAAGCAAATATAAAAGATAAGAGTGCAGGGAAAATAATTTTCTTCATACAGTAATAGTATTAATCTGCAGAATCAGTTTTAAAACCGGAACTTACTGTTTAGCTTCGGGAACCGGATGTTTTATTTTATCCCACATCTTAGCAAACTCGAATCCTTTGAAAGTGGGGGATTCGGAGTTATGACAGCCGGTGCAGAATGATTCAATATTTTCATGCACAATTAACCCATTCTTTACTGCAAGACTGCTGTCTTTCATAACTTTCTGGCTTTTATAATTTGAACCCGGCCCGTGGCATGTTTCGCATTGAATTCCTTCATTTACATCAAATTTTTCACCGATCAACGATTTATCGGCATCATATCCCGACGCATGACATTTTAAGCATTCCTTGGATTCTGCAGCTGCTGCAGAGAGTCCTTTATCTTTTGCAATTTTATTAGCTTCATCTGTTTTAAGGGTTTTCATTGCACTTGCATGTTTGCTGTTTTTCCAAATCTCGAGCTGTTTTCCCTGTTTCTCGGTTTTGTGGCACGGGCTGCAGACACTTACACCGACATATGAATTTTTTCCCTGTGCATTAATAAATTGTGCCGATAAAAATATTATTAGAATGCTCACTAATGATTTCATTTTATCTCCATAATAGAAATTTAAAAAGTAATTTTTATTTCAATACTAACATTTTTTTCACTTGCTTAAAAGATTTTTCTCCGGAAGTTTCCGAAGCTTCGATGCTGTAGATGTAAACACCGGATGAAAGGCTGATTCCATTTCCTTCAGCATTAAAGAGAACCGTGTGAACACCTGCACTTACAACCGAGTTCAGAACTTCTTTTACAATTTCTCCATTAATATTATAAACGATTATCTTTACATGGCTTTCCGAGGGAAGCGAATATTTTATAGTTGTACTCGGATTGAACGGATTCGGGTAATTCTGTGAAAGCTCAAATTCGCTTGGAATGTTTTCTTCCGGTTCATTAACGGCAGTAATTTGACCTCCCAATGCACGGATTGATTGAACAAGAACATCTACTTCAAAAGCAGTATTATGCATTCCCTTGCTTCCGTCATTTAGAATCAACTGATAATTAAAATAAGCTTTCTTAATGTTAATGTCGTTTGAATCTCTTATCATCTGCCATGAGATAGAATCTAATCCTTTCGGCGGTAGATTTATTCTTAAAAGCTGAAGCAGCCCATCTATTTCAATCGGAATACTTTCCGTAGTACCGTCATTATCAAAATCACCCCGGGCTGTAAAATCATCCCAGCTGCTTTTTTCGCCGTGGCAATCGATGCATTTTTCCGTATGATAGTAACCGGTGTTTTCGTTAAATAATTTCCAGGTATGTCCGCTCACTTCATTCCAATTTGTATTATTAGTATCTGAAATAGCTTCGGTCATATGGCATCCATTGCAGGCATCCTGTACGGCAAATTTATGGGGACTTGTCAAATACGGCCTGTCAAATTCTGCTGCATTCATTCCTAAAAATACATCGCCTTGTGTAGATAAGTGAGGACCCCAGCGCTGATCCACCGTTGTGTTAACATAAGTTGCACTATTTCTTCTCGATTTATGACAATCAAGGCAGGTTGCTCCTGAACCGAGGGTATGTAATTCCGTATACCTGTATCCCGTTGCTAAAGTATCCGAGCCTTCGGGCCTTGATCTTAACTGAAAGCTATTTGAACTTCCATGAGGATCATGGCAAGTAGCGCAGGGAATTCTTGATGCATTTGCTTCCTCGGTCCATGTTCTTGCATCAGTCGTTAAGCCTTTTGTAAAATTAACATAGCCTTGACCGTCATGGCATCGGACGCAGTCATTAAGATTGTTTGTATTGGCATTTGATCCGGTAGTGACTTCAAAGACTGCTTCAGAGTGAAGAGACTTTTCCCATTGAACCACTTCATTATGCCTGGGAGGTTCATTATGGCATTGAGCGCAGACGCCTGCTTTAATGGATATCGCGATTTTATTTGGATCCGCACCTTGTGTATGCTCGCTTCCCGGTCCGTGGCAGTTTTCGCACCCTATTGTAGCAAAGTTTACAAGTCCCGGAAATTGAGTTTTCAAGGTATCCCATTTCCCGGCATTTGGTGGACCCTGCCATGTCCATCCCAATTGAGCCGCAACATCGTCAAAACCGTTATTATCCGCTTCAGTATTAAATCCTATTGTATGACAGCTCATGCATTCGGTGCTGTAGCTTGGGGGTCCCTGAGTTATCATTCTTTTAAAGAAACCTGCATGCCCTGAAACTTTCCATTTGTCAAAAATCTCTACAAACCTTTCAGTATTTTGATGACATGTCATGCAGTTCGGGTATTGAGCCGGAATTCCCTCAAAGTTTCCCACACCTACGAAGTTTGATGCATAAAATGTTTTTGTAGTATCTGCGATTCCGCTTGCTGTATTAATTGTAAGCTTTATAATATATTCCCCGGTAGTATCAGGCTGGAATTTCACCCAAGTTGAATTAATGACTTCAATTGCTATTTCGAATCCAGTGGGAGCAGATACAACTTCGAAAAGGGCAGAAGTTATTTCTTCATCATTCCCGATATTCTTCGCAGACAAGTAAACATAAGTTTTACTCGGAACAATATCGAGACCGCTTGAAACGGATGTGAATCTTCCTTCCTCAACATCATGAGCCGAAACAGCCTCAGTAATTATTTTTGCTCTTTGGGAATAAATCGAAGTAAACGAAAAAGTAAGTAACGCAGCTAGTAAAAATATTCTCATATGTGAACCCCGAAAATTTATGATCCGTTACAGCTCTAAACAAATTAAATCAAAACTGATTTAATTTTCATCAACTGCTTTGTTAAGATTCTCTCTGATGAGAGAATTATTTGCTGATGCGGGAAAAATAGTTGGATAAAAATTAATTCGCAAGAAAGGATATTATTTTTCCTAACTTTTTTTATTGATGCATAATTTTGATGAAAAAGATTAAAGCTGATAATTAAAAATAGTCCATAAAATTGATATTAAAACAAGCAATAAGTAATTTTGTATGCTTAATTAATTACCAAAATAAAGGAGTAACAGAATGGCTATTAGCGTAGGTATTAACGGTTTTGGCAGAATAGGCCGTTTGGTTTTTAAATCTTTAGTGGAAAAGGGCTTATTAGGAAAAGAAATTGATGTAAAAGCAGTTGTAGATATAAGCACTGACGCAAAATATTTTGCATACCAAATTAAATATGATTCCGTTTACGGAAGGTTTAATGCCGATATTAAAACAGAAAAAAGTAAACCGGATGCTGAATCCGATGATGTTCTAGTCTTAAACGGCAGTAAGATTAAATGTGTTCTAGCAACAAAAGAACCTTCACAGCTCCCATGGAAAGAGCTTGGAGTCGATTTTGTAATTGAATCAACAGGATTATTTACAAGCTACGATAAAGCTAAAGGTCATCTTGATGCGGGAGCAAAAAAGGTGATTATTACTGCTCCGGCAAAGGGCGGCGAGATCAAGACTTTTGTTTTAGGGGTTAATGATCAGGAATATGATCCGAAAAAACACCACATTATTTCGAATGCTTCATGCACAACAAACTGCCTCGCACCTATAGTTCATGTGCTTCTGAAAGAAGGTATTGGTATTGAGACTGGAATTATGACTACAATTCATTCATATACAGCTACTCAGAAAACTGTTGACGGCCCTTCCAAAAAAGATTGGAGAGGCGGCAGAGGAGCAGCAATAAATATTATTCCGTCAACTACCGGGGCTGCTAAGGCAGTAGGCGAAGTTATCCCTGAAGTTAAAGGAAAACTTACCGGAATGTCCTTCAGAGTTCCTACTCCGGATGTATCTGTTGTAGATCTTACCTTCCGTACAAAGAAAGATACTTCAATTGAAGAGATAGATAAATTAATGAAGAAAGCATCGGAGACATATCTTAAAGGAATTTTAGGATCAACTGAAGATGAGGTGGTATCTACCGATTTTATCGGGGATGCCCGTTCTTCCATTTATGATTCTCTGGCTACTCTTCAAAATAATTTTAAGGATGAAAAAAGATTCTTCAAAGTTATTTCCTGGTATGATAACGAATGGGGTTATTCCAATAGGATAGTCGATCTCCTATTGAAAATAGCAAAAGCAAATTAATTATTTCACGGAAGACGGAGTATGCTGCTCTGTCTTCCTTCCTGTACCTGCAAATTATAACTTTAATCTACTTAATCCCGCCTTTGCGGAAAAATTAAAAAAGATACTGGTGAGGGAAATATGAAAAAACTATCCATTGAAAATCTTAATGTGAAAAACTTACGTGTACTTGTACGAGTGGATTTTAACGTTCCGCTTGATGAGAACCTGAATATAACCGATGATATAAGAATTACTTCTTCTCTGCCTACAATAAAAAAGATTATTTCCGGCGGAGGGAAAGCAATTTTAATGAGTCATCTTGGAAGGCCAAAAGGAAAACCAAATCCCAAATACAGCCTGAAGCCTGCGTCAAAAAGATTAGGGGAACTGCTGGGGAAAGAAGTGAAGCTTGCACCCGATTGCGTCGGTGAAGAAGTTAAAAAAATGGTAAACAGCATGTCCCCGGGTGATGTAATTCTGCTTGAGAATCTGCGTTTCCATGAGGAAGAAGAGAAAAACGAACCAGGCTTTGCTAAACAATTAGCTGAGCTGGGAGATGTGTACGTAAATGATGCTTTCGGGAGCGCTCATCGGGCGCATGCATCAACCGTAGGTGTTACAAAATATATAAAGCAGAACGCAGCAGGATATTTGATGCAGAAAGAGCTTGATTATCTAGGATCTGCAGTTTCAAACCCCGAACGCCCGTATTGTGCAATTCTCGGGGGTGCAAAAATATCGGGTAAAATTGATGTAATAAATAATCTTTTGAATAAAGTGGATACTTTGATTATCGGCGGCGGAATGGCATTTACATTTTATAAAGCTCTGGGAAAAGAGATTGGAAAATCTCTCCTGGAAGAAGAAAAAATACCGCTGGCAAAAGAATTACTAGACAAAATTGCAAAAACGAAGATAAAATTTTTACTCCCTGTTGATGTAGTAGCTGCCGAGGAATTTAAAAATGAATCTCCTTCACAAACAGTTAAGGCAGATAATATCCCATCAAATAAATTGGGATTGGATATAGGACCTGAAACAATTAAATTATTTAAAGCAGAACTTCTGAAATCAAAGACGATTGTCTGGAACGGTCCTATGGGTGTTTTTGAAATGGATAATTTCAGCAAAGGAACTTTTGCCATTGCCGAAGCTTTAGTTGAAGCAACCGGAAAAGGAGCAAAAACAATTGTGGGCGGAGGCGATTCTGCTGCGGCTGTAAGCAAA
>CAYSGP010000518.1:0-5726 GCA_964430095.1 uncultured Ignavibacteriaceae bacterium | reverse complement strand
GATTTAAAGTTGAATGGAAATCCTCCCGACGATATTTCTCCCTCCGGTTTTCTTGAAGTGAAAAATGCTTCCTTCACTGCAGAAGCAAATAACCTGGATTACGAGACCGGCTTTAAAATACTAATAGAGCCCGGCAGTATTCAGCTAGCAAACCTTTATATTCAGAACATTGCTAAGACAAAGAACGGCGGTAAAATGACCGGAAGCGGTAATCTGACATTAGACGGATTCGATATTGTTTCTTCCCAATTTTCAATTAATGGTACTTTAAAAGTTCTAAGTGATGCCTCCAAAACGGCAGATTCCCCGTTTTATGGTGATCTCGTAATTGCTACCAACGGGAATGTTTTTTTTAAAAGCTCCAGGGAGGAAGGAGCTTATCTGGAAGCACCTGTGGAAATAAAAATTGCCAAGCTTACTTTCCCTCCTTCAAGATCAGCCTATACAAAGACTAGTGAAAGTTTTATTTATAGATTTGCCGCTGATAACGACACTGTTAAAAAAGAGATGGACTTTGAGAAGCTTGTTGAATTATCGCGCCGCAGAACTGAAACAAGTGAATCTAAATCATCTCTGTTCAGCAGATTTAACTATAAAATAAGTATTAAAGTCGAGGATGAAGCAACAGTTATTTTCGTTCTTTCCAAAGAGTTCAACCAGAGTCTGACGGCAATTTTGAGCGGTGATTTTGAATATGAAAAAACGGGCGACAGACCTTTAGCCCAGGGTGAATTGAAACTGCTTGAAGGTTCAAAGCTGGAATTTATCAAAACACTGGATGCTGAAGGTTCAATTAAATTTGAAAACGATATTTCCAATCCGATATTAGATATTACTGCTACTTATTCCAGTTATTATCAGGATACAACAGCCTCAGGGAGTGAAATACTTGTAGCTGTAAAAATAAAGCTGTCAGGTCCTCTAAAAGATCTGGACAAGAAATTAAAACAGAGTAATGATATCATTTTAGTATACATGGGCGAGAAAGCAATTGAAAATGATGAACCTGATCGGACAAAGGATGCATCTGATGCCATTACATTTATGATCTTAGGAAAATTTAGAGATGAAGCTACCCAGCAGGAACTTGGTGAGGTTCAGAATTATGCCGCATCCGTCGCTGGTTCTGTAGTTGGAAGTTTTTTGAATAACCAGACTAATGGAGTTATTAAAAGCGTTGAAGTCAGAACAACACAGAATAATACCTATGTTAATCTAGGGGGGAAAGTTGGCGATTTCAGTTATGAATTCGGCACAACAACAGAATCCTTCAATGATCTGAGCCAGGCAAATGTTAAAATAAAGTATCCGATTACAAAAAAACTGATTGGGAAATTAGAGCGTAAGCATGCTTTAGGTGAAACTAGCTTGACCGGCGGAATGGTGAACGAGGTAGGACTAAGGTACAGGTTTGAATTCTAATGAAAAAGGAGATTGTTTCTTTCTTCGAAAAAAACCCCGACCGCAGTTTTAAAAGCAAAGAAATAGCCGGGAAACTTCATATTAATTCGGACAAGGAATATTCCATCCTTAAGACTCAGCTTCATCAATTATATGAAAAAGAATTTTTATCAAAATCAGGCAAACGGTATAAGCTTAATTCTTCTCCCGCCAATACAATAACGGGTGAATTGCAGATTAACCAGGGAGGTTTCGGCTTTGTAATTCCAAAGAACAATAAAGCAGGAGATATTTTTATTGCTTCCAGGAATTTAAATACTGCATTCAGCGGAGATTTGGTGGAAGTATCACTGTTTGCAAAACAGAAGGGAAAAAACCTGGAAGGACAGATTATTAATGTTTTAAAAAGAAAACGCCGTGAAATTATAGGAAAACTTTCTAAATCTACCTCTTTTTATTTTGTTAAACCTGATGAGCCTGAAATACACAGGGATATCTACATTAATCCGGATAAGCTGGCGAATGCAAAAAAAGGAGATAAGGTAATTGCAGGCAATATAGTTTGGAATAATCCCATGCTGAACCCGGAAGGAGAAATTATTGAAGTAATTGGAAAATCAGGTACACAGGATGCAGAAGTTACCGCAATTGCACTGGAGTTTAATCTGCCCTACAGATTTTCCCCGAAAACTCTGTCCGAAGCCGAAGAAATCGGGTCGGGGATAACTCCGGAGGAAATAAGCAGACGCATAGATTTCAGGAGTAAAAATGTATTCACTATTGATCCTGAAGATGCAAAAGATTTTGATGATGCTTTATCGATTGAAGACCTTTCAAACGGCAATTATTCCGTGGGAATTCATATCGCCGATGTTTCTCATTATGTAAAGCAAAATTCAAATTTGGATAAAGAAGCTGCAAGAAGGGGGAATAGTGTATACCTGGTTGGGAAAGTTATCCCGATGCTCCCGGAAAAACTTTCGAATAATATCTGTTCTCTTGTTCCGTATGAAGACCGTCTTTCATATTCTGTTATTGCCGAATTAACAAAAAGCGGTAAGCTTGTAAAATATGAAATAAAAAAAAGTATAATTAAAAGTAAAAGAAGATTCAGCTATTCCGAAGTGCAGGAAATTATTGATCAAAGGAAGGGAGATTTTGCCGGGGAAATTTTATTGCTCCATAATCTTGCCCAAATTCTCAAGAAAAAAAGAATGCGAGAAGGGAGCATAGATTTTTATTCGCCTGAAGTTAAATTTGAGCTTGATGAAGAAGGAAAGCCTTTCAAAATAAATCTTCGCGAAATTAAAGAAAGCAATAATTTAATCGAAGAATTTATGCTTCTGGCAAATAAAATTGTTGCTGAGCACATTGCAAAGGATGATCATGCCCAACTGAAACCTTTTATTTATAGAATTCATGATCTTCCCGATAGAGAAAAGATTGAAGAATTTGCCAGGTTTGTAAAATCTCTCGGTTTTTCCTTCGATCCTAATTCTTCTTCAAAATCAAATCAATTCCGCTTGCTGCTGAAACAGATTAAAGGACATGAAGAAGAAGTCCTTATAAACGAATTGGCAATCCGTTCAATGGCTAAAGCAGTATATGCGGCTGAAAATATAGGTCATTACGGGCTCGGATTTAAATTTTATACCCATTTTACTTCACCTATAAGGCGATATTCAGATCTCCTGGTTCACCGGCTCCTTTTCAGCTATTTAGAGAAAAAAAAGGGAACAAATTACACATTTAAGCAGTTGGAAGAGATCAGCGAGCACATTTCTCAAACAGAGAGAGATGCTGTTGATGCCGAAAGGCTTTCGGTTAAGCAGAAACAAATCGAATATCTTAAGGATCACATAGGAAATGAGTTTCATGCGGTAATTTCAGGTATAACTCACTTTGGTATTTTTGTTAAATTAATTGATAATTTGGCAGAAGGTTTAGTTAAACTTCGAGATTTGGAGGGAGATTTTTATATTTTTGATGAGAAAAAATATTCCTTAATTGGTAGGAAATCAAAAAAAAGGTTTCGTTTGGGAGATAAAATCCAGGTTAGGTTGGTTCGTGCAGATTTGGACAAGTCTGAATTGGATTTTTTAATTTTAGAATAACGCTGGGACAATTAAATGGGATTATCAATTATAAAAATATTTCCGCTGCTTTTATTTTTTCCTGCAGTTCTGCTGGCTCAGTTCGGCAAAAATAAAGTACAATATAAGAATTTTGAGTGGTATTACATTCAAACCGATCATTTCGACATCTATTTTTCGCAGACCGGAACCGATCTTGCCGAATTTACATCAAAGGAGGCAGAGAAATCGCTCGAAGGAATCCAAAATAGTTTTCATTATAAAATCAATAATCGTATCCCTATCATCGTCTATAACAGCACCAATGATTTCCAGGAAACTAATGTAACCGACCAATATTTAAGCGAGGGGATTGAAGGTTTTACCGAACTTTTCAAGAACAGGGTTGTAATTCAGTTTATGGGTTCCTATAAAAAGCTTAGGCACCTTATTCATCATGAGCTGACGCATGCCGTAATGAACGATATGTTTTATGGCGGCTCGATTCAAAATATCATAGCAAATAATATTACAATTCAGCTTCCTTTGTGGTGCAGTGAAGGAATGGCTGAGGACCAGGCATTGGGATGGGATATTGATACTGATATGTTTATTCGTGACGCAGCAATAAATGAATACCTCCCGGACCTTCAGCAGCTGGAGGGATATTTCGCTTACCGGGGCGGACAAGCAGTGTTTTATTATATTTCCCAGAAATATGGAAAAGAAAAAATTGGGGAGCTTATTAATAAAGTTAGAAGCGAAGGGAATGTTGAAGAAGGATTTCAATCTACAATAGGACTTTCTCTCAAAGATCTTAGTGAAAGATGGAAGAAAGAAATACGTAAAGTTTATTGGCCGGATATTGCGATAAGAAAAGATCCGGATGAATTTGCAAAAAGGCTTACAGATCACAGGGAAGACGGCGGTTTTTATAATACAAGTCCTGCACTTTCACCGCAGGGTGATAAAATAGCTTTTCTTTCTAACCGTGATTATTATTTCGATGTTTATATAATGAGTGCAATAGACGGCAAAATAATTAAAAAGCTTGTTGAAGGAAATAGAACTGAAGATTTTGAGGAATTAAATATTCTTACGCCGGGATTAAGCTGGTCGCCGGACGGGAGCAAGATTGCTTTGTCTGCAAAAAGCAGCGGGTATGATTTAATTTATATTATTGATGTTGAATCGGAGGACAAAGAATCTCTTCCGATAAGATTGGACGGAATAAAGAGTATTGTATGGTCCCCCGGTGGAAATAAACTTGCTTTCATAGGACATACTGCACAACAGTCCGATCTCTATTGTTACGATTTAGATAAAAAAGAGCTTACGTATCTTACAAATGATGTTTTTACAGACGATGATCCTGAATGGTCTTATGATGGAAATAGTGTATTTTTTTCTTCCGACCGGATAAATTACATTACAAATGGCTCAATGCCTGAACACTTCAAAATTTATAAGCATAATTATGAACAGAAAGACCTTTATTCAATAAACATTAACACCAATAAAATAACCCGAATCACAGATTTGCCCAATAGTGATGAAAGCTCTCCGGTTTGCGGACCTGACGGTAAGGAAATTTTGTTTATTTCAGATCAGAATGGAATTAATAATATTTATAAAAAGGCAATTCAAATTAGCGATAAGGATAGCGTAAATGGTATAACTGCGGTAGAACCTGTACCCATTACAAATTCTTTAAATGGTTTATACCAGCTGTCGACATCCAAGGATGGGAAAAAATTGGTCTTCTCAACATTGTACCAGGGAGCCTTTAATATATTTTTAATGAATAATCCGTTTGATCCTAAGGTCCAAGTTAAACAGCTCGAGCCTACAGTTTATGTTTCGGAACCAAAAAGCAGGCAAACCGGGGGAATGTTTGCTGCCGAAGACGATGCCCCCGTTACAGACGGCAGTGATACTAGTAATATATTTACCGGCGAATATGTTGATACTACCAGTGTCTACGGCGATTCGGTAAAAATAGATTTTAATAATTATGTATTTGATTCGAAAATTAATCTGCTCGGCAATGACCCGCAAAATAATGAAGAGAAATTTAAACTATCAGACAATCTCGATACCAATGGGAACTATGCGGTAAATAAATACAAAATTACATTTTCGCCCGACATAATCTATGCTAATGCCGGTTACAGCTCATTATACGGATTACTTGGGACTACGGTCATTTCTTTCAGCGACGTACTCGGTAATCATAGGTTAATAGGAGTTACT
>CAYSGP010000517.1:0-4439 GCA_964430095.1 uncultured Ignavibacteriaceae bacterium | reverse complement strand
TTATTTTAGACTGCTCAATTTTATAGGTCTCGGGATGGGAAGAGGGGAATGCCAGGTAATCAGGAAAGAAGCTTTTTTAAAAGCCGGCGGCTATAATGAAGAGCTTGCTGCCGGCGAGGATTTCGATCTCTTTAACAGCGTTAAGTTGTTTGCCAGGGTTCTTTTTACAAATAAAATCTGTGTATATGAATCTCCGAGACGCTTTAGAAAAATCGGTTATTTTAAAGTTACCTGGTCGTGGCTAGAAAATGCATTCGCAGTCCTTTTTAAGAATAAATCGATTTCACATGAGTGGGAACAAGTTAGATAAGAATAGAACACTGACGATACAAATTACCGCGGAATTCCGGGAAAATCCGTCTTGCTTGCCTTGCCGGCCTTCGGCTTCACCGCGAGGCGAGCAGGCAGGTCTATGGCATCCGAATTCCATCTTTTTCTTTCTCTTAATAATTGTCTTATTTAACGGTACAAATTCCGCCCAGACTGAATACATACCCTCAGATAACCCTGTTTATAATTTTCTTGAAAGAATGGAATCTCTGCAGATTATAAATGATTATAATTCTTTTGAAATTCCTAAAACAAGAAATAATATAGCCGGATATTTAAAAGAAGTAATTCAAAATGAAAATAAGCTCGATGAAGTCGATAAAAAAATTCTTGGTGATTTGAAAGTTGAATTTGAATTTGAAATTTTCAATACGCTTAATAATTCTGAATCCTTAATCGGTTCAGGCCACTATGACTTCTTTTCGCAGAAAGAGAAATATTTATTTTATTTATACGACTCTTCAAGAGCAAATTTTTTCATAAATATTCTCGGAGAAGGTGAAGGAATTTTCCTGAACAGCTCCTCAGCCAAAACATCGGCTGTTTTAACTTCAATTGGCGGAGAAATCCGGGGCACATTTCTAAATCATTTTGGCTTTTTATTAAAAGGAACAAACGGATTTGTTTCCGGCAGCAAGCAAGCGGCAACAGCCAGAAAGGATTTGTCATATAATTACAAGCTGAATGAAACCCCTGATGAAACATTCTTCGATGAAACGGAAGGATACCTCACTACTGATTTTGATCTGATCCGATTTAAATTCGGAAGAGACAGGATGAAAATAGGTTACGGTAATATTAAATCTTTTCTGGATGACAATTCGCCGTTGTTTGATTACCTCTCTTTAAATCTGAAGTATGAGTTTTTCAGCTTTTCGTATTTTCACGGTAAACTGCAGGGAAATCCTTCCGTTGTATTTGATTCTGTATCCGGACCCAGTAATGTTGTTGAGGAGAAATATTTTGGTTACCACCGATTGGGGTTTAACATTTCAGAAGATTTTGATTTCGGATTAGGTGAAATGATTATTTACGGCGGGCGCCCGCTGGATTTTTCTTACCTGAATCCGTTCAGCTTTTATAAATCGATTGAACATTCAAACCGGGACAGGGATAATGCAATGCTTTTCCTCGATTTCAATAACAATTCTTTTGAGGGACTCAAATTATTTTTTACTTTCCTGATTGATGATATAAAATTCGGAAAAATCGGCACGGGCTGGTACGGCAACCAGACAGCTATTAATGCCGGCCTGAAAAGCTATAATTTTTACGGACTGCTTCCAGTGGACATTCAATTTGAATATCTGCGTTTGGAACCGTATACTTTTACCCACCGTTTAAGCAGAAACAGCTTTACAAATTTCAACTATAATCTCGGTTCTTTTCTTCAGCCGAACAGTGAATTGTTTTTCTTGCAAATAAACTATAGGTTTAACCACCGTTTAGATTTTTCAGTGAACTGGTCTTATACTCTGCATGGAGCAAATCCGAAAAATCCCGACGGATCGGTAAAAGAAAATGTAGGCGGTGATATTTTATTGGGTCATAGAATTTTTGATTCCGACGAAACAAATTTTCTTGACGGTGATATGGAATATTATCGCAGATTTTCTATATCTTTAAATTTCGAACCTGTAAATCGGTATTTTATCACCTTTAGAGTAATTAATTTTAACGATTCTCTCCAGCTTAAAAAATCAGTTAAAGAAACCCAGGCCTTTTTGAGATTAGGAATCAGGTTTTAATATAAATTTCAAATTAAGAATCAAGTTTTAGTACAAAGGAGCTATTAATGAAACTGCGAAATTTAAAAATTCCTATGTCAGTCATACTCCTTACAATAGGAATTGTTTTGGGGATTCAAATTGAAAAAATATTTTCCGGCGACAATCTCAGGGACAGCATAATTAAATTCAACGATGTTCTTAGCTTTACTGAAAAATATTATATTGAAGAAGTGGATACACAGAAACTGGTAGAGGCTGCAATTAACGGCATGCTCGGCGATCTCGATCCCCACTCTGTTTATATACCTCCAAAACAGCTTGAATCCGTGGAAGAAACATTCCGCGGTGATTTCGAAGGAATCGGAATTGAATTTCAGGTAGTTAACGATACTCTTACAGTAGTATCCGCTATAAGCGGAGGACCTAGTGAAGCACTTGGAATTATGGCCGGCGACAGAATAATTAAAATTGATGGGAAAGGAGTAATCGGTATTACTAATGATGAAGTCCGTAAAAAGCTGCGCGGAAAGGCCGGGACAAAAGTTGAAGTGGCAATTACAAGGCCGGGCATTAAAGGAGAAATTGAATATGAAATAACCCGCGATAAAATTCCTCTTTATTCTGTTGATACCGGGTTTATGTGGGATAATAAAACAGGTTACATCAGCGTCTCCAGGTTTTCCGAAACAACTTATGATGAAGTTGTAGAACAGCTTAAACAGCTTACCAAAAAAGACATGAAACAGCTCGTTCTCGATTTAAGAGGTAACCCGGGCGGCTACCTGGATCAGGCGGTAAAAATGGCGGATCTTTTTATTGACGGAAATAAAAAAATTGTATTTACTAAAGGACGAAGATCCGAATTTAATGACGAAAGAAATGCTTCGGAGAGTTCTGCTTTTGAAAAAATTCCGCTGATTGTTCTGGTAAACAGAGGCAGTGCATCCGCCAGTGAAATTGTATCCGGCGCAATACAAGACTGGGACAGAGGTCTAATCGTCGGCGAAACAACATTCGGTAAAGGACTTGTACAGCGGCAGTTTACTCTTCCCGATAATTCAGCTCTCAGGCTGACTATTTCAGAATACTATACTCCTTCCGGAAGATTAATCCAGAGAGATTATAAGAGCACCGCAAACAAAGAAGATTATTATTCCGAAGTGACCGACCGTGATGAAAAAGAAGGTGATAATCTTTATCATTCGGCTGAAAAGGATTCTGCAAAGCCTGTTTATAAAACCCAAGGAGGAAGAATTGTTTACGGCGGCGGCGGCATTACCCCTGATTATATCGTAAGATCTGATAATATAACAGAGTATACAACAAATCTTTTAAAGAATAATTTATTCTATCTTTATATTTTATCTTATCTGGATGTAAGTGATAAGAAGATTAAGGAACAGTTCGGGAATGATTTAAAGAAATTTAATGATGAATTCAGCTTTAGCGCCGATGAAATAAAAAAATTCCGGGAGTTTGCAGAATCCAAAGGAGTCAAATATAACGAGGAAGAATTTAAACAGGATCACGATTATATTTCTTCCCGCTTAAAAGCTCAGATTGCCCGAAACTACTGGAGAAATGAAGGCTGGTATTCCGTAATCCTTAAAATAGATAATCAAATTTTACAGGCGGTAAATTTATTTGACGAGGCTAAAGACCTGGCAAATTTTAAATGAAAATTCTTTTTAAAAGATTTTTATTGCCGGTAATATTTTTTTTTACTCCTCCTGCCGGTTCAAATTCAATTGCCGGAGAATATGAATTTTATTTCCGCACTGCGGTAGATTTGCAGCCCGGAGAGGATTTTACTTATGTAGTAAGTTATTCACTGTTAAAGCTGGGGGAAGTCAGAATAAAAATCCTGGAAGCAAAAGAAACCGATGGGGTAATGACTTACAGGGCTGCGGCATATATGGATTCCTATGCTAATGTCCCGTTTGTTAATCTTCATCAAATTTATGAAAGCACATTCAGTGAAGATAACAGGCCTCTCAAATTCCGGGGTATCGTAAAAGGAGAAGAATATACAACCTTTACCGATTACGAATATAATTATGAAAAATCTCTGATTCATGTTAAAAAAGGGAAGGTAAAACCTTATCAATTATGGACTGATTCAACAGCTTCCGCCGATAAAATTTACCAGGACGGTCTTTCAATTCTTTTTTATGCCAGAATGAATTTTGGAAATATCAGGTCGGTTGATATACCTTGTTTCGTCAATGAGCAAAAGGTGAATACGAAATTAAACTACTATACCGATGTAAACGACGTATCCATTGATGCAGTCGATTACGATGTTGCATGTGTAAGACTTGACGGAGAAACCGATTTTGTAAGCGTTTTCGGATTAACCGGATATTTCCAGGGATGGTT
>CAYSGP010000516.1:0-4460 GCA_964430095.1 uncultured Ignavibacteriaceae bacterium | reverse complement strand
AAATAAGGGGCATTTATGAGTAAACCTCTACCGTAGACTCAGCCAATTTAATTGTTGGCAGTTTAACAATAACGGGAGGTAAAAATGCACAGAATAATTTTTTTGTTCTTTCTGATTTTTGTCCAATCGGTATTTAGTCAGCCGGTTGTGCTCAGTGATACTGCAAATCAATATGATTATGTGATAATCACTGTACCGGAGTTTAAAGCCGCTTGCGGGCCATTTAAAGCTCATAAAGAAAGTGTACGGAATTTTAAGGTACTGATTGTCGATACAACGGAAATTTTTCGAGAGTTTGATTCGAGTTTGGTAAAAAAAGATAATATAAGAAATTTTATCAGCTATGCGGGGAGCTTCTGGAAAGATCCAAAACCAAAATACTTTTTACTGGCAGGAGATTTACTGAAAATTCCTAATTATGAATTTAAAAGTGTGCCCGGGTATGAATTTACCGATACGTCAAAATCAGACTACTACTATGCAGTTAATTTATATGGCTTGGATTCAACCGTTATCTCTTTTTATGTTGGCCGTATTGCCACCGGGAATGAAGTAGAATTGAACAATTATTTTAATAAAGTCATTCAATACGAATCTAATTCAAGTCTTTCTTCATGGAATAACAATGCATTGGTCTTAAGTGATGATCAATATACATCTTCGGGATCCGATGGAGATCTCTGGACAATGTTTTCATTAGATATCGGGAAAAAAGCTCCTAGTTATATAAATGTGAAATATTTTTTTGAGGATGATTCTTCGAGTTATTTCGGCAATAAAGACTCTATCGTAAACTACATTAACTATACCGGTATTGCCGCTTTATTCTTTATCGGGCATGGAAATAATACGCAATTCACTCACGAAAAATATTTTACGATAGACGATGTGGATTTAATTAATAACGGGAATAAATATTTTATTAGTTTCTATTTTGGTTCTCAGCATTTTTCAGATACTATAACTAGAAGCATTACCGATAAATTTTTATTCTCCAACGATGGAGCAGTTGGAGCTTTAAATTATGTGGGCTTACACTATGCCTACGCGGCTTCACAGGTTTTTGGAGAATCAATGAAAAGTATTTTTTCAGAAGCAAAGTTCAGTTTGGGAGAAGTTTGGGAAAATTCTTTATATAAGGAATCTATATTTTATAGAAGATCCGTTAATATTTTCGGTGATCCCTCTTTAAAGTTGAAATATGACATCCTTGCAGATGCTAAACCGCCTGAAATAATTTTACCAGCTCAATATTCTTTAAATCAGAATTTCCCGAATCCGTTTAATCCATCTACCACTATTAAATTCAGTTTACAGGAGGACGGAATGGTGGAGATGAAGATTTATAATATCCTTGGAAATGAAGTTGCATCAATTGTAAATGGCTTTTTTAAAGCCGGTGAACACAGCATAAATTTTAATGCTGCCGATTTAAGTTCCGGAGTTTATTTTTATACCATCAAATCAAAGAATTTTACTCAGACAAAAAAAATGATGTTACTCAAGTAACATGCAAAAGATGATATCTTTCAAAAAAGATTTCATCTTTATTAAACGAAGTAGCTGGATTTATTGCCGTTCCTTCGAATTTATAAATATAATTTGAAATTATGAAAATCATTCTTCTTCTGATTATTTCTTTAATAGTTTTTTTCAATTATTCCTATTCCCAATTCACGGAATTCCATCCGGAGCTCGATTGGTATACAATAAAAGGGGAGCATATAGAAGTCCATTACCATGAAGGAGCCGAACGTACCGCAAGAGTTGTTGCTAAAATAGCCGATGAAGTTTGGGATCCTATAACTTCCCTGTATGAGTATGAACCTGAGAAAGTTCATTTCGTTATAAAGGATATAGATGATTATTCAAACGGCGCTACATATTTCTTTAACAACAAAATTGAAATATGGACCAGCGCGCTGGATTTTGATTTAAGAGGCACGCATAACTGGCTGAGAAATGTTATTTCTCATGAATTTACCCACATGGTGCAGATGCAGGCTTCGATGAAGGTGGGCAGAACTGTCCCTGCAGTTTTTTTACAGGGTTTGAACTATGAAGATGAACGAAGGCCGGATATTCTTTACGGGTTTCCTAATTTTATTTTTAGTTACCCGATTGCAACTATTAACATGCCCGCATGGTTTGCTGAAGGAACTGCTCAATACATGAGAAAGGAATTTGAATATGATAAGTGGGATACTCATAGAGATATGATTTTGCGTTCATATGCACTGGATGGAAACCTTCTTACCTGGAACCAGATGGGAGTGTTTGGTAAAACAAGTCTTGGTAACGAATCCGTTTACAACTCGGGCTTTGCTTTGACCAAGTATATTGCTCAAAAATACGGCGAAGATAATCTGAGAAAGATTACTGAAGCACTCGGCAGCTGGAAAAACTTTTCGATCGATGCTGCATTTAAAGATGTGCTCGGAAAGAGCGGGAATGAAATTTATGATGAATGGCATTCATTTATAGTTGACGATTATAAAAAAAGAATAAAAAAAGTATTAACAAATCTTGCTGCCGGGGATACATTAGCCGGGGAAGGATTCGGAAATTTTTATCCAGTATTTTCTTCTAAGGGGGATAAATTCATTTATGCATCGAACAAGAGCAGCGATTACTTTAGCCCTTCCGGAATTTATCTTTATGATCTTAATACAAAAGAGGAAAAAGAGCTGATCACAAATGTCAGATCGACATTAAGCTTTATTCCCGGAACAAATAAAATTCTCTATGCCAAACTAGATGATAATAATCCGAATTGGTATAATGTTCATGATCTTTACATATATGATTTGGATAATGACGAAGAGGTAAGGTTAACATACGATCTTCGTGCAAACCAGCCTTCCATATCCCATGATGGTAAAAAGGTTGTTTTCTTGTTTCAAAAAGACGGGACAACAAATTTGGGGATGGCTGATATCAACGGAAAAGATTTCAGGCAGCTTACATTTTTTAAAAACGGGGAGCAGGTTTACAATCCCAAATTTTCCAAAGATGATTTGTTTATCATCTTTGATTACAGTTACCATCAAACAAGGGATATAGCGAAAATCAATGCTGATGGAACCGGGTATAAGATTTTGATAGGGGAAAACACAGATGATAGAAATCCTGTTTTTGATAATAAAGGAAATTTAATTTACGCTTCCGATGAAACCGGAATTTTCAACCTGTATAGTTATAATATGAATACTAAGGAGAAAAAACAGGTTACAAATGTAACCGGCGGCGCTTTTATGCCGTCGGTAGATGATAATGGAAATATAATTTATTCAGGATATACTTCCGGCGGATACAAAATTTTTTATATTAAAGCTGATCAGCAGGAAAATGTTCTTGCTGGAAGAAGCTACGATTGGATCGACAATCCTCCTCTTGATGAAAATAAGCCTAAAGGCGATTTGGCTGCATTTAATTTAAGAAGACTTGTGGAATTTAATGATTACGAGACGCCTTCATACAAACAGGAAAAATACAGCGGTGTTTTCTCCAAATTAACTGTTTTCCCGTTTATAAGGTATGATAATTATAATACAACAAGTACCGTTATTGAAAAAATCAAGCCGGGTTTGTATGTTACTTCCAGCGATATGCTCGATCGTTATTCGATTTTTGCCGGGGGGTCAATTAATTTAAGGTGGGAAAGGGATTTATTTTTAATATTTGATTATAGGAACAAGCTTCCGCTTCTGTTTGATATTGGATTAAAACCTGAGATGTCGTTGGAGCTTTACAGCGTCAGCAGAAAAAGCGATGTAACCGTTGTTTTCGATTCCCTGGATTTATCCCAATATGTAAATACGGGAGTCACTTATAATTTATTTGAAGTAGACCTCGCAGCAAAACATAGAATATTTTTAAGGGGCTCTGAGCTAGAGTTCCGCTTTATATACAGTCAATATTCCGCAACTTTGGAAAGTTTTATTATACCGGTAATAGAACCGCCGGTATTGTATCCGTCATTTAATGATACTTATTTTATCGGCAGAAATTTCCAGCTTAAGTATTTATTTAATGCAATCCTGCCGGATAAAGATGATGATATTAACCCTAAAGGAGTCGTGTTTGAAGCTGTTTATAATTATGAATCGAATAAACTTAATGAAACAGGCAATTATACCGTTGAAGACGGCATCCTTAAACCTAGTTACGGTACATTTAATTTCCACCGGTTGGAATTAATTTCGAAAATGCATTTCCCCCTTTGGTGGGATCATACATTAACTGCACAGGTAAGAGCGGGCTCAATTTTAGGCCCCAGACAGCCCGACTTTTTTGATTTTTATCTCGGAGGGTTAATCGGTATGAAGGCTTATCCCTTTTATGCAATCAGCGGCAATGAAGTGGGCTGGATGAATTTAACTTACCGTTTCCCTTTATTTAAAAGTATCGATGCAAGAGCTGGACATCTTTACCTGGATAAAATTTTCTTTTCAGTTTAC
>CAYSGP010000515.1:0-3446 GCA_964430095.1 uncultured Ignavibacteriaceae bacterium | reverse complement strand
CCGATGGTGATAGTTTATAAAACCAATTACTTGACCTACTTGATCGGCAGGCAGCTTGTAAAGGTTAAAAATATCGGGCTTGTTAATATTGTTGCCGGGGGAAAGGTTGTACCGGAGCTTGTTCAGAACAAGATGAATTCAGAATCCATCTATGTCGAGTCTAGAAAGATTCTGTCAAGCAGTAATGTATATAATGCCATAAAAGAAAAACTCGGAGTAATAAAAGAACGGATATTATGCAATAGTCATGAAAATGCATCCGAGAAAGCTGCAAGATCAATTTACGCATTGATGAATGAATCGTAAGAAAATAAAGCAGGATACATTAAGATTCATAGGTCATTTTTGTCTGGTTTGGGGACTCAATGTTCTTTGTAAAACTTTGAAGATTATTTACTCAAACAGAGAAGTGCTGGATGAGCTGATAAAGCAGAAAAAAAATTATATTGTAGCTTTCTGGCACGGGACCATGCTGCTACCTTGGTATCTGCATAAGAATCAAAATTTGGTTGCACTTATAAGCAAAAGCAAGGACGGAGATCTCCTGGCAAAACTTTTAAAGAAATGGAATTATACTATTGTAAGAGGCTCAAGCACTGAAGGCGGCAATATTGCATTGGGAATTATGATTGATTATGCGAAAAATTTCAGATCGGTTGCCATTACTCCCGACGGCCCTAAAGGACCTGCACGCAAGCTTAAAGCAGGTGCCGTTATTGCCGCAAAAAAAAGCGGTGTTCCGCTTGTTCTTTTAGGAATTGGGATTCAAAAAAAGAAAGTCCTGAAAAGCTGGGATAAATTCGAAATACCGATGATGTTTTCCCGGGTGCATGCGGTATATTCAAATCCGGTTTTTATTGAAGCCGACCTAAATTATGATGAGACTTCGAAAATGATCTCCCGGTGCGAAATGAAGTTAAATGAGCTGCAGGATAATGCCGACGGATTTTAAATATTTAATGTCCTCGAAAGGTTTTTATTTCAAAGGTTTTTACTTAAATGAAAGTGGTTAGATTTTTATTGCTTCCGGTGCTGCCGCTATACTCAGCAATAATATTAATGCGAAACTGGTTCTTTGACAACAAAATTCTTAAATCGGAAAAAATCCCTGTAAATGTCATTTCGGTCGGGAACATAACTGTAGGCGGTTCAGGGAAAACACCGCTTGTAATTTATCTGTTAAATCTGCTTAGAAGCGAAGGAAAAAAACCTGCAGTTTTAAGCCGGGGTTACGGGAGGCGTTCTAAAGGATATCTTCTGGTATCCGACGGCAAACAAATATTGACGAATGTTACAAAGAGCGGAGATGAAATCTACCATACTGTTTCGGAATGTAAAGTGCCGGGCGCTGTTTCCGAAAACAGGGTTAAAGGAGCAAAAAAATTGATTAGAGATGCAGATATGAATGTTATCGTACTCGATGATGCTTTTCAGCATAGATGGATTGCAAGAGATATTGACCTGGTATTATGTGAACAGCATTTCCTTTTTCAGCAGGGATTCATGAGTCATTCCTTGCTGCCGGTTGGGGCTTTACGTGAACCGTTTAGATCGCTAACCAGGGCAAGTGCGTTAATAATAAATAGGAAATTTTCTCCGAAAAGAAATCTGCCCGAGAAGTGTTTGAAATATTTTGAAGATAAAAAAATATTTTATGCTTTCTATAAAGCTACCAGGTTTGTGGACATCAGAAGGAAAACTGAATACAGCCTCGGAGAATTTGAAGGACAAAAAAGTCTTGTGGTCTCGGGAATCGCAAATCCTTATTCATTCATTAATATTTTAAAGCAGACAAATGTGGATACGGAAAATCAGCTGATATTCAGAGATCATAGAGACTACAGCTTTAGAGATATTCAGAAGATCAGGAAAGCTTTTTATGTTACGAACTCTCATTCGGTTGTAACAACCCAGAAGGATGCCGTAAAGCTTACTAAATTCTCCAAAGAGATTGATGATATCGATATTTTTTACCTGAAAATTGAACTGGTGATGGATGATGGTGAAGGTTTTAAAAAATTTATTACTAATGCATTATTAGATAGAAAGGGGGATACATTAGACTTAAGAAACTAGGAACTATAATTCTATAATTAATTCAGAAAGTCTCTAATTATAATAGAGCCTTAATAGTAAAATTTTTTACAAATAAATTATTGGAGGAAACTACACAATGCCTAAGCAAAGTAAATATGTATATTTTTTTGGAGGCAAGAAAGCCGAAGGAAAAGCAGATATGAAAGCGCTGCTCGGCGGTAAAGGAGCAAACTTAGCCGAGATGGTAAATATTGGCTTACCGGTGCCCGCTGGTTTTACAATTACGACTGAAGTATGTACAGCATACTACAAGAACAATAAAAAATATCCTAAAGAGCTTGATAAGCAGCTTAAGGATGCTCTTACTAAAGTTGAAAAACAAATGGGAGCTAAGTTCGGTGATTTAAAAAATCCATTGCTTCTATCAGTCCGTTCCGGTGCCCGCGCATCAATGCCGGGAATGATGGAAACAATACTTAACGTTGGTTTAAATAATGAAACTCGCGAAGCATTAATTGCAAAGACAAATAACCAGAGATTCGTTTATGATTCACACCGCCGCTTGATACAAATGTATTCTGACGTTGTTATGGAAAAGGCTGCCGGTATCGAACCGGCTGATGGCAAAGGGGTAAGGCAGCATCTGGAAAAAGAGCTTCATAAAATGAAAGAAGCACGCGGGGTTCATGCCGATACTGAATTAACGGCAGATGACCTGAAAGAATTAATTGAAATCTATAAAGCAAAAGTTAAAGAAGTGCTTGGCAAACCGTTTCCGGAGAATCCGATGGAACAACTTTGGGGCGCTGTATCTGCAGTATTCCAAAGCTGGATGGGCAGACGGGCTATTTCGTATAGAAGGATTGAAGGAATTCCGGATGACTGGGGAACTGCTGTGAATGTTCAGTCAATGGTATTCGGCAATATGGGCGATACTTCAGCTACAGGTGTTGCATTTACAAGAAATCCCGCAACAGGAGAAAATTATTTCTATGGTGAATGGCTGCCCAATGCACAAGGGGAGGATGTTGTTGCAGGAATCAGAACGCCTAATCCTATTAATGAAGTTGGAAAGAATGAACATACGGCTCATCTTCCTTCTCTTGAAACAGCAATGGCCGTAACATACAAACAGCTTCATAAAATTCAGAAGCTGTTGGAAACACATTATAAAGATATGCTTGATATCGAGTTTACTATTCAGGAGGGTACCCTGTACATGCTTCAGTGCCGTGTCGGCAAAAGAAATGGTCCTGCTGCATTAAAGATGGCTCTTGACATGTATAAAGAAAAATTAATTCCAAAAGAAGAAGCAATAATGCGTGTTAAACCTGAACAGCTTGATGAATTATTACACCCAATTGTAGATCCTGCTGTTGAGTTGACTACGAAGGCAATTGCAAAAGGAT
>CAYSGP010000514.1:0-4284 GCA_964430095.1 uncultured Ignavibacteriaceae bacterium | reverse complement strand
TGAAAGAAGAGCGGTCTTCAAATTAATCTTTAAATCTTTAAATATTTAAATGTTTTTAATATTTAAACCATGAACATAAAAGATCTTGTTCGTTCAAACATACTTAATTTGAAGCCTTATACATCTGCCCGCGATATGTACGACAGCGGTATTCTCCTCGATGCAAATGAAAACAGCTTCGGATCGACTTTTACCGGCATTGACGGACTTCAGTTAAACCGTTATCCCGATCCGCATCAAAAGGATTTAAAAAAAATTACCGGAAAATTTTATTCCATTGCCGAAGAAAATCTTTTTTTTGGAGTAGGTTCTGATGAGATAATTGATCTATTAATCAGAATTTTTTGTGAACCGGGAAGAGACCAGGTAATAATTCCCGAACCGACTTACGGAATGTACAAAGTAGCCTGCGATATAAATAATGTGGAAACAATCCAGGTTCTGCTGAATGATGATTTCCAAATTGATTTTGATTCTATTCGAAAAAAATATTCGGATAAAGTTAAAATTATTTTCATCTGTTCGCCGAATAATCCCACAGGGAAATTACTTGATAAGGATGATATTATTAGTTTATGCCGGGAATTTAAGTCCATTATTATTGTTGATGAAGCTTATATAGACTTCGCCGGAGAAGGTTCGGTAATCAATGAAGTAAAAAATTATTCCAACCTTGTTGTATTGAGAACCTTTTCAAAAGCCTGGGGATTGGCTGCAATAAGACTTGGTTTCTGCTGTGCAGACGAGGAATTAATTAATATTCTTTTAAAGGTAAAAGCGCCTTACAATATCAGCTCATTGACACGTTATGTTATTGAAAAATCAATAGAAAATTATGCGAAAAGAGATCAGTACATTAAATCAATTCTGAAAGAGAGAGAAAGGCTTAAGAACCTGCTTGAAAGCTTAAAAGGAGTAAGGAAAGTATTCGAATCGGACGCAAATTTTATTTTGATTAAATGTAATGCACCTAAAGAAGTACAGAAAATATTGGCAGAGAAAGGGATAATAATAAGAGATAGAAGCACTCAGCCCAAGCTTGAAGGCTGTTTAAGAATATCTGTTGGAACTGAAGAAGAAAACGATTTGTTTTGGAATGAAATAAAAAAAATTTTAGGATAAAAATTTTATTTAAGATTCATGATAATGAGAAAAATAAAAATCCATAATTCACTCTTCAATCTTGATTCACCGTTATCTATAGGACTAATCAGCGGCTTGAAGAAATTATCTCAAAGAGATTTTTTAATCTATTCAGACGGAATGGAATTATCTTCAAATCCTTCATTGCAGAAAATTCTTAAAAATGAAGGAATTGAGATAAATAAAGATTTAAAAGAACCTTTTAAAGATGAATTTATTATTTCAACTGAAGACATTAAGTCGGAAAAAACAATATTTGTTTCGGAAAAAAGCAAAGTCCGGAATTTTGAAGAAGCTGCTGATGAAATATTAAAAAGGATAAGGAGTTCTTCCCGCTCCCGGAAGACAAAAGAAACAGATATTAAAATTAAAGTTTCACTCGATGGGATTTCAAAACCTGATATTAAAACAGGGATAGGATTTTTCGATCATATGCTTGAGCAGATTGCAAGACACGGCAACATCGGGTTATCAGTTAATGTCAAAGGAGATCTGCACGTGGATGAACATCATACAGTAGAAGACGTTGGAATTACTTTGGGGGAATGCCTGCTTGAAGCACTCGGTGATAAAGAGGGAATAAAAAGGTACGGGTATTTTCTACCGATGGATGAATCGGCGGCTGTTTGTACAATTGATTTAGGAGGGAGAGCGTATCTGAATTTTAAATGCAAATTCAGCAGGGAAAAAGTCGGTGATTTTCCGACCGAATTGACGGAAGAATTTTTCAGGGGATTAGCTTCAGGTTTAAAAGCTAATATTTATATAAAAGCCAAAGGGAAGAATGATCATCACAAAATTGAGGCGATCTTTAAAGCTTTTGCAAAATCTCTAAATGAAGCCTGCAGAATAGATGAAAGAAGCGCAGGAAAACTTCCTTCAACAAAAGGAGTACTATGATAGCTTTGATAGATTACGGGGCGGGCAATGTAGCTTCCGTTGCAAACGCTCTTGAGCAGTTAAATCAAAAATATAAAATAACTAGAAATGAAACGGAGATATTGAATGCTGAAAAAGTAATTTTCCCGGGTGTAGGCGAAGCTTCATTCGCGGTGAAACAGCTTCATAAACTGAATTTATTCAGTGTCTTAAGATTGGAAAAAAAGCCTCTGCTGGGGATTTGCCTGGGAATGCAGCTTATGGCTGACTTTTCGTCCGAAGGAAATGTAACCTGCTTAGGGATTTTTCCGGGAGAAGCAAAAATTTTTGACTCCGGTCAAACCAAAGTCCCGCACATGGGCTGGAACGATTTGGAATTTAAAGAAGCACCAAACAGGAATAAAAGCAGACTGTTCGACGGAATAGAAAACGGCGAAAAATTTTATTTCGCTCATTCCTACTACTTGCCTGAAAATCAGTATTCGACCTCTATTACCGATAACGGGATAAAATTCAGTGCATCTATGGAGAAAGAAAATTTTTACGGGGTACAGTTTCACCCGGAAAAATCAGCGGATGCCGGTTTAAAATTACTTAAGAACTTTATTGAGCTATGCTGATAATACCTGCGATTGATCTTTACCAGAATAAAATTGTCAGGCTTTCAAAAGGAAGTTTTGACTTCATCACTTTTTATAAAAATCCCCCTCTTCGACAGGCAAAAATATTTGAATCCCTCGGATTTACCATAGTTCATGTAGTGGATCTTCTCGGCTCCAAAACAGGAAAGTTTACCGAGCTTGAAACAGTAAAGCAGATTGTAGCCGAAACTAAATTGAAAATTGAGTTTGGAGGAGGAGTAAGAGATGTAAAAACTGCCTCTGTAATTTTTAATGCTGGTGCTGAGAACGCAGTTATCGGATCGCTAGCTGTTAAGAATAAGAAAGAATTTGAATTGATAGTCAATTCATATTCTTCAAGTAAAATTGTTGCGGCAATAGATTCTAAAAATGAAAAAATTGCAGTGCGCGGCTGGACTGAGGATACCTCAGTCACTATCTACGAGCATATTGACTATTGTTTATCACTAGGGATAGAAAAATATTTATGCACCGATATTTCCAAAGACGGAACGCTTCAGGGTACTAATATTAATCTTTATAAAAAAATATTGAAGAAGTATCCCGGAATAAAATTAATTGCTTCCGGAGGAGTTAGAAATATTGAGGATGTTCTGGCGGTTAAGAAAATTGATCCTTATGCATTGATCGTAGGGAAAGCAATATACGATGAACTTATTAATTTAGAGGAGCTTGCAGCAGTTGCTTTGCAAAAGAATAATCCCCTGTCTTGATGTAAAAGACGGCAGAGTTGTAAAAGGGACTCATTTTGTAAATCTTGTGGATGCGGGTTCCCCTGTTGAGCTTGCTACAAGATATTCGGAAGACGGTGCGGATGAGCTGGTTTTCCTCGATATAACCGCTTCTTCGGAAAAAAGGAAAACATTATTCAACTTAGTGAAAGAAGTTGCCAAAGCAGTAAGAATTCCATTTACAGTGGGCGGCGGTATTTCCGAATTGAATGATATAGAGTTATTGTTAAAATCAGGAGCAGATAAAGTATCGCTGAATTCCGCAATAGTGAAGAATCCACGGCTTATTACTGAAGCATCCAGGCAATTCGGCAGCCAGGCCGTAGTTGCTGCAATTGATATAAAACTGATTAATAAGAGCTACAAAATATTTATAAAAGGCGGACGGGAAGAAGTTGATTTGGATGGAATGGACTGGTGCAGACGAGCTGCCGAACTCGGTGCGGGAGAAATTCTTTTAACTTCAATGGATAAGGACGGAACAAAATCGGGGTACGATATACAATTTCTCAAAGAACTTACTTCCGAAGTTCCGGTTCCTGTAATTGCTTCGGGAGGTGCCGGCAAGAAGGAAGATTTTCTTGATGCATTCAAAGTGGCTGAAGTAGATGCATGCCTTGCGGCCAGCTTGTTTCATTTCAATATTCTGCCAATTAGAGAATTAAAGAAATATCTACAGGAAAATAATATTTTAGTAAGGTTATAAAAAGTTAAAGGATAATATTTTGATTAATCTCGGCGAACTTAATTTTTCAAAACTAAACGGATTGATTCCTGCGGTCGTTGTTGATAAAGACGGCGGACAGGTATTAATGCTCGGCTTTATGAACAAGGATGCCCTTCAAAAAACATTTGAAACTAATCTTGTTACTTTTTACAGCCGCACAAAA
>CAYSGP010000513.1:0-3098 GCA_964430095.1 uncultured Ignavibacteriaceae bacterium | reverse complement strand
TTTCTCATTATTTGATCGTTAAAGGTAATTATTTCTTGCAAGATACATTAAGAATAAAGCTGCGGCTATTCTTTTATTACCATCAACAAAAGAATGATTTTTTATAGCTAGATAGAGCAGCATAGAAGCCTTTTCTTCAATGCTTGGATAAAGTTCTTTTTTGTCGAAAGTCTGATAAATTGTCCCCAAAGTACTTTTAAATGATTGATCTTTTTCTTTCCCAAATAGGTAGGGAACCTCCAAATTTTAGTTTTAAATTTTTAATTACCTTCAAAGCATCTTCGTATGTTACTTTATATGCTTCTGTTTTTTCTACCCTGACAGTTTGTAATTTCTGATGATCATATTGATCAAGAAGATCTAGAGCATAAGTATAGTCTGAAATTACATTAAGAATTCCTGAAAATTCATCCTGATTTAACCGGTAACTATCCGTTACCCGTTTAAATATTTCGATAGATTGCTCTAATTCTCTAATCTTTTCAATTTGTTCATTAAGTCTTTTTTCGTTAAGAACATATCCCTTAATTAGATATTCTTTTAGAACCTTATTAGCCCAAATCCGAAATTGAGTACCACGTTTTGATTTTACACGGTAACCGACAGAAATAATGACATCAAGACTATAAAATGCAACCGGTTTATCTGAATTTGCAATGTACAAAAAATGCACATTGCTTTTCCCAGTTAATTCCTTTTCCTTGAAGATATTATTTATGTGTTTGGTAATAACTGTTCGATCTCTTTTGAATAACTCAGAAATTTGAGATTGAGTAAGCCAAACAGTTTCTTCTTCAAGCTTAACTTCCAATTTAGCATCTCCATCAGGAGACTTATATATTACAACTTCTCCTTTTGACTGATCATTTAAATGTATTTTCTTCATAAGAATTTTAAACAAGATTATTAAAGATTGATAAATTTATGAAGGGATGAATAATTTGTTTGTTTTTTAAAACATACATCCATACAATCATACATCCATACAAATTTCAGTACTCAATCATCTATATTGAACTTATCTGAATTCTCGTATAGCTGAATAATTAAAACCAAAAATAAATCGGTTAAATATAACCACATTTCTCTAACAAATAATATATTCCAGCTTTGCCCATAGATTTGAAATTTCATGTCTTATCTCTATTTTCAATTCCAATCTTAATATTTAAAATAGTTAATGCAGACCCCTAATAAAAAAACAGAATTAATACGCGGATTGTCTTTAACCGCTGCTGTTATGATTGCAGCCGGATCAATGATCGGATCGGGTATTTTCAGAAAGCCTGCTACGATGGCGGGGCAGCTGATGTCCCCCGAGCTTCTGATTATTATCTGGATTGCAGCAGGATTAATTAGCTTTATCGGTGCATTGGTGAACGCCGAAGTTGCCGGCATGATAGATGCCACCGGCGGCCAATATGTTTATTTCAGAAAAATGTACGGCGACTTTATTGCATTCCTTTACGGCTGGTCAATTTTTTCGGTGATTCAAACAGGCAGCCAGGCTGCAATTGCATATGCATTTGGAGAATACCTCGGCTATTTCATAAATTATCCTGAATTATCAAAGGCTTGGCAGGACTTTTCAGTTTATATGCCTTTCGTGGGAAGCATTCATCCCTTTGTTGAGATCGGGCCGAAAGCTGCCGCAATAATCTGCATTCTCTTTTTAACATGGATTAATTACCTCGGAGTTGTGTTCGGCGGATTTGTACAAACTATTATTACCTTTATTAAAATAGGTTCAATAATTATTTTAGCGATTCTCCTGCTTGCTTTCGGGAATGGAAATGTATCGAATCTTAATTCCGGATTTTTTATTCCTGAATCTACTTTAAATAATTTAACAGCGGTAATCGGACTGGCATTAGCGGGTGCATTCTGGGCGTACGACGGATGGAACAATGTTACATTTGTCTCCGGTGAAGTAAAAAATCCTCAGCGGAATATACCAAAAGCTCTTTTATACGGAACTCTTATAGTTATAGGAGTATATGTTCTGGTAAATCTTGCTTTTCTTTATATACTCCCGATTGATGTCATGGCAAAATCTCCGTTAGTGGCTGCATCAGCCGCAGAAGCAATCTTCGGTAAAAACGGAGCATCAATAATTACAATAGCTGTTATAGTTTCAACATTCGGTGCTGTAAGTGCAAGTATTTTAACCACGGCACGTGTCCAATTTGCAATGGCAAGGGATAAAATGTTTTTTTCTCCTTTAGGAAAGGTCCATCCAAAATTTGGAACTCCGCATGTCTCTTTAGTTATTCAAGGTATATGGTCTTCTGTTTTGGTTATGACCGGGTCATTCGATACAATAACCGACTACGTTATTTTTGCCGCATGGACATTTTATATGCTCGGCGCATTCGGTGTGTACATTCTAAGAAAGAAAATGCCCGGTGTTAATCGTCCTTACAAAGTTTGGGGATATCCCTATACCCCGGCAATTTTTGTAATATTTTCTTTTTTCTTTCTGCTCAATTCTATAATTGAAGATACAAGCGATGCCGCAATGGGGACAATTCTAATTTTAATCGGACTTCCGATTTATTTCTACTGGAAATTCAAGAAAAAGTGAATTCTAATTAGTGATTTTTAATACAGAATAATTCACTCTGTTATGACTAACATTTCGTATATTTTATAAAGGAAATGTAGCTTCACAAAGATTTACTTTCATTTTATCCATAAGAAATTAACTTCCTCACTTCATCCGAATAGATCAAATAAAAACTATATAGGAGATACAATTATGAAAGAATGTCATCAATGTTCTTTATTTCTTTTTGTCTCTCTCATCTTTGCTTATACAGTTGTTTCAGGAAATGCAAGTAGAAATGGAGAACTAATTGAAGATACTAAAAACCTAACTGCTGATGATTTAGTTCCGTGTGAACTACTAACAGCAAAACAAGTCGAAACAGTTTTGCCCGGATCTGATGAAGGTTACACAGCTGCATCGGGAAATTCTCTTATGGAAGGAGTTAAGTCTTATCAATGTTCTTACAATAATGATAAATATGATTTATTCACAGTAATTATTCATATTGCCTCTTCTGAGAAAGATTTTGAATGGATTAAACCCAAAGATA
>CAYSGP010000512.1:0-6394 GCA_964430095.1 uncultured Ignavibacteriaceae bacterium | reverse complement strand
GTTTATCTCGGCTTAAAATTGCTCGTAATTCCCATAATGGTTGCATCAGGACTTTTATATATGTTTTATCGTTATCCTCAAAGAGGAAATATCAAAGTTTTGAATATAGAATCAATTGAACCGATTGCACTGCTCCATACTCTCGGTGCCTTTTTCTTAATAGCATTTATTATCGCTCATCTTTATTTGATTACAACCGGCAGAACCCTAACTTCAAATTTGAAGGCGATGATTACAGGGTATGAAGAAGTAAATGGAGAGCAGGTACAAGTTCAGGTTCAAGTTCAAGATCAAGTTCAGGTTCAAGATCAAGAAAGAAGAACAGACAATTGAAATATTTTTCTTTTTGGATCATGAATAATCTTACTCTTTCTCTTAATCTTAATCTTAATCCTGGATTAGTAAGCGTATATAACATTTAATACTTAAAATATAATTAAAATCTATTATGGAAGAATTTAAATGAATTCAACAAAATACATGAATCCTTACCTTGCTGGATTTTTTTTAGGACTTCTTTTACTAGCAACGATCTATATTTCAGGCAGAGGTCTTGGAGCAAGCGGAGCAGTTAAAAGCGGCTTAGTTGCCGCGGCAAAAACCATAGCCCCGGTTCACACACAGGAATCAAAATTTTATAAAGAGTACCTGGATGAACATCAAAATAATCCTTTAAAGAACTGGCTGGTGTTCGAAGTTGCCGGAGTTCTTATCGGAGCATTCATCTCAGGATTAATATCAAATAGATTAAAATTTAAGCTCGAACATTCGCCAAAAATTCAGGCACAGACAAGAATAATTGCTGCGGTATTCGGCGGCTTATTCTTCGGATTCGGTGCACAGCTTGGAAGAGGCTGCACAAGCGGCGCCGCATTAAGCGGAATGGCGGTTATTTCCACCGGAGGAATTTTAACGATGGCTGCTATCTTCGGCGGAGCTTATATGTTTGCTTATTTCTTTAGAAAACTTTGGATATGAGAGGTAGAAGGATATAGGGTATATGGGTATAAAGGTACTGGGAATAAGGTTTATGTGCAAAAATATTATGTGTCGAAAAGATAAACACGGAGATTCTATAAAAAATGTTTTTGTGTATTTTTTTCAGAAACTATACCCTTCACAAAGCTTTATACCAATATACCTCTATACCTTATACCTATTTACCTTTTATACCCAATACCAACACGAGAACAAGAAAGGATACACTAAATGGGACCATTAGTTCCTGATATAATCGGAAATGAATTAAATTTTATTGCTGCCCTGTTCATCGGGATTGCATTCGGGTTTATACTTGAACAGGCGGGCTTTTCAACCTCTAAAAAACTTGTCGGTTTATTTTACGGATATGATTTTACAGTACTCCGTGTATTTTTTACAGCAGGTGTTACTGCAATGCTCGGAGTAATAATACTAGGCCATTTCGGATTGCTGGATATTAATCTTATTTACATTAATCCTACATTTCTCTGGTCTGCATTAGCAGGCGGATTTATAATGGGATTGGGATTTGTAATTGGGGGGTTCTGCCCGGGAACGAGTTTTTGTGCAGCCGCTATCGGCAAGATTGATGCAATGTTTTTTATTGCCGGTTCATTTATCGGCGTCTTTATTTTTGCCGAAGGCTACCCTTTATTCGAAAATTTTTACAAAGCAGAATTTTGGGGATACCCGAGATTGTTTGAGACGGTCGGAATCTCTCAAGGCTTGTTTGCTTTTTTACTTACAGCAATTGCCATTGGAGCATTCTGGATGACTACCTTAGTGGAGAATAGAGTAAACGGAAAATCTAATCCGGAATTTAAGCCTTTTAAATTGTATGCCGGTTTAACTTGTATTGCATTTTTCTTGGGATTCTCCGCATTTTTTCTTCCGGATGTAAAAGATGAATATATGCGGGAAATTGCAGATACAAATTTCGTGAATTCTTATGATTTAAAAGCTATGACTGCTGATGAATTAGCTTATCGTCTTATCAAAAAAGATTTGGATTTGCAGGTAATCGATGTACGTTCAGAGGAAGATACTAAGAAATTCAGCCTGCCGAAATCTTTTTCTTTTTCATTAATCAATTTATTTGAAAGAGATGCGCGGAAAATTCTTGCCATTCGAAACAAAAAAAATGTATTCATTGGCAATGACGAACTTGAAGGAAAGAAAGCAGCTATAATTGCCGATAAATTAGGATTTACAAACGCTGTCTATCTCAGAGGAGGCATAAAGGAATTCAAAAAAGAAATAATGGAATTCAAAATGCCTGATAAAATTAATACTCGGCAGGAAGCTGACACATACAGATTCCGTGAAAAAGCCGGCAAAATAATTCCTGTTTTAATTCAGCAGAATAAAACTAAAACAATCCAAAAGAAAGAATCTAAAAGAATTATCGGCGGGTGCTGATTTTAAATTATGTTTTTGTTTTTAATTAAATTTCTATAATCAATATTATGAAATTTTTTCTTTCGTTTATTATTCTGAATTATTCAATCAGCTTTGGCCAAAATTTTATTTTAAGGGGCAGAGTCACAGATAGTCTTTCAAATGAATCGATTGAAAGGGCTGTAATCTTCATTTCATCAAAATTTTTGGCATATTCCAACGGGGACGGTTATTATGCAGTTGAAGGTTTAAGCAGAGGATCTTTTAATGTTGAAATAGTACAGGTGGGCTATGAATCTCATTCCGGAATTATAAATATCCCGGAAGACTCTTTGAAAAATTTTTCTCTCATGCCCTCCCCTATTGAACTTGGCGAGGTAATTGTCAGTACAAGCCGTACCGACAAGCTTCTTCGCACTTCTCCATATTCCGAACTTTTAGTAGGTTCAAACCTGCTCCAGAACCAGACATACCAGTCATTGCCGGAGGCATTAAAAAATGAACCGGGTCTTTCTTTAATCAGCGAAGGGCCCTGGGGAACTGAAGTAAGCATACGGGGCTTAAGCCGTGAAAACGTTGTTGCATTAATTGACGGGAACAGAATATCAACTTCAACGGATGTCGCAGCACGGTTTTCACTTGTGGATTTGAATGACATTGAAAGAGTCGAAATAATTAAAGGGGCATCTTCGGCGCTTTATGGTTCCGGCGCAACAGGGGGAATTGTAAGCATCACTACCAAATCACCCTCATTCAACGATATTTTTTCGCTGAAAGGTTATGTTTCATCCGGCTACAATTCGGTTAATAGTTCTTCCATAAATTCTGCCGTGATAAACGGCGGCGGGAAAGCATGGGCTTCTAAAATATCAGGCTCATTCAGAAAAGCCGGGGATCTTCAGACACCCTCAGGAAAAATTAAAAATAGTCAATTTCAGGATTTCAGCTTTTCCGGAAATTTAAATCTTGCCCCGCTTGAAAATCATCTTGTGAAACTTAATTACCAGCTCTTCAAAGCAAACGATATCGGTATACCGGGTTCATCGGTTTTTCCGGATAATGCCGATGTTAGATATCCTGAAGAGAAACGGGAATTGATTTCTGCCGGTTATGATATTAAGGATATATCATCCGTTTTATACAGGCTGTCTTTGAAATATTCTTATCAATTAATTGAGCGGGATGTAGAAAATATTCCGCATACAATCCAAAATATTCCTGCAACCCCTAATTCTCCCGCCAGAAGAGTGAGTGTTCTTAAAATTACTCCAAGCGCCGACCATAGAAGCAATAATTTCCAGCTTTACGGGAATTTTCTGCTGAGCAAAAGCAATAATCTAGTTTTAGGAGTTGATTATTGGGATCGTCACTATAAGGGAGAAAGACAAAGATATCAATTAATCGAAACTTTAAATTCTGAGGGAACAGTTACAGCTGCAACCAATAGAATTATCGGTGAAAAACCATTGCCGGATTCTAAATTCCAAAGCCTTGGATTATTTGTCCAGGATGATGAAGAAATTATTAAGGATAAATTATTAGTAACATTTGGAGCAAGAGCAGACAAAATTGATGTAAATGGAGAAACTACACTGAATCCAATTTACGAAATAGTAAACGGTGTTTTAAACAATCAACCTTTGTTACAGGATACGATCTGGAATAAGACTGAGGATTCCGATTATTCCTACAGCTCCAATATCGGATTGAAGTATTCATTATTTGATAATCTTGATCTCACATTAAACCTTGGTCTTTCCTTCCGTTCGCCTTCCCTTGAAGAAAGATTCCAATATATTGATCAGGGAAGCACCTTGCGAGTCGGAAATCCGAATCTGAACTCTGAAAGAGGCAAATCCGCCGACGTGGGAATCCGTTATTATTCAGCCAAAATAAAAGTAATTTCAAGCTTTTTCTTTAATTACTTTAATGATCTTGTTGCCGAAATCCCGGGGACATTTGAAGGCAGGCCTGCATTTGTCAAAACTAATATCGGCAAATCAAGATTATACGGATTCGACTTAGAAGCCGATTATAATTTTATTAGTGATTTAGTTTTAGCGGCTGCAGTTTCTTATGTAAAGGGAGACGATATTACTGCAAACGGAAATCTGCCCGAAATACCTCCGCTAAACGGGAGAATAGGAATTAAATTTGGTTTATTAAATTCTATGCAGGCAGAAATATTTTCTGTTATTTTTGCAGAACAAAACGAAACTGCCGAAGGAGAAATGAAAACACCGGGTTATGCAGTTTTTAATGCTGCATTGAATTCAAATATTTTTAATCTTCCAGGTCTGGGCTTAAAAATTTCGGCAGGAACGGAAAATATTTTCAATAAGAGCTACCGCAATCATTTATCGACCGCACGGGGGAATATTACGATAGAACCTGGAAGAAACATTTACTTTAAACTAACTTTAACCTGGTAAACTTCCGTATCACAGAGTGATATGTAGTGAAAAAAATATGAACTGGTTCATATTAGCTTTTATTTCGGCAGTTTTTTCAGCTGCTTCGGCAGTTTCGGAAAAAAAAGCTTTGTTCTCAATAAATGCTTTAAATTTTTCCTTTTTAGTTTCCGTAATTACCCTTCTTTTTTCAATCCCTTTTTTCTGGTTAGCGCAATATCCGGATATCTTTTCTTACAGTATGCTGATTTTATTCATTAAAACATTATTAAACGCAGCTGCTTTTCTTTTTGTTATGCTCTCAATAAAAAATCTGGAAATAAGTGAAGCCCTCCCGCTTCTTGCCTTAACGCCGGGTATTGTTGCGGTTTTTGGAATTTTCTTAATCAATGATTATTTAACGCTTCTCGAGTGGTTCGGAATATTTTTGATGGTGGCCGGATCTTACATCCTAGAGATGAAAAAAAATACAAAGAGCCTTCTCGATCCGTTTAAATCATTATTTGATTTTTCGAAATATTCCTTTGTCTTTACTGCATTAATTTTATTTACGGTAACTTCTCTGTTAGATAGAGTTCTTCTTAAAGATTATAATCTTCCTCCTTATACATTCATGGCTTTCCAGCAGCTCTTCTTTGCGCTTATTTTTGCCGTGGTTGTTCTGATTAAAAACAGGAGCCTCTCTGCATCGACAAAAAAAATAACTAAAAATACTTTTTACCTAATAGTAATTGTTTCGGTATTTACAGTAATTTACCGCTATACTCAGATTGAAGCTACAAAAGCAGCACCGGTTGCGCTGGTTCTATCGGTTAAACGCCTGTCTGTATTGATGGCAATTATTTTCGGGGGAAAACTTTTTAGCGAAGCTAATTTAGTCAGAAGAATAATCGCAGCAATAGTAATACTGATAGGGTTAACAATATTGATGTATGAATGACTGGAGATTCTTTCTTTAATTTAAATTATCCGGAAAAATCTTTTGGATCTTTTGCTGCTTCTATCATCTAAAAGAAAATAATAAAAACAAATAATTATATTATTAATATTTTAATTAAGGATTTACAATGAATTATGAGATGAAAGATTTTAATAAGGATGTAATTGAACAAAGCAAAAAAATCCCGGTGCTTGTGGATTTTTGGGCGGAATGGTGCGGGCCATGCCGTGTGCTAAGTCCGGTGCTCGAAAAACTTGCACAAAAATATTCCGGTAAATGGACTTTAATAAAAATTAATACCGATGAAAATCCCGAGCTGGCAGCCGAGTACGGGATTAGGGGGATACCAAATGTAAAATTATTTATCGAAGGTGAAGCGGTAAATGAATTTGTTGGTGCTCTTCCAGAACCAATGGTTGAAGAATGGCTGAAGAAAGCTATCCCAGGTGAATCTGCAAAGAAAATTGAAGAAGCAAAAAGGCTAATGGAGAGCGGAGAGGAAAACCAAGCAAGAATATTAATCGGACAAATGTTGAAAGAAGAGCCCGGCAATGAGGAAGCAAAATTATTATTAGCGAAAATGTTAATCTTTGATGAAACTGCAAAAGCCTCGGAACTGCTTAAAAGCCTAAACGGGGCACATGAAAAATTTGAACTTGCCGAT
>CAYSGP010000511.1:0-3294 GCA_964430095.1 uncultured Ignavibacteriaceae bacterium | reverse complement strand
CACGGATAGTGTTTATCGTTTTATTTCACCTCATGCCCTTTTTGGGTTTTCGCGTAATGACGTTTACATTAGTGGAAATAATGTTATATGGAGGTTTGACGGTAGCAATTGGTATCAAATCATTGAATTAACAAAAGAAGGTACTGATTTTGTCTATTGGGGAAATATTTGGGGAGATTCACCAAATGATTTTTATATAACTGGCAGTGGACCAGATGATAAAGGTTATGCCAACTATAGTGCTATTTCACATTTCATTAATAATAAGTGGAATATTCTCAATACTGAAGAGCTTGAGGGTTATGTTTCACATTTATACAAAAACAAACCTGATAATAAAATATATTTATATTTATCAAAAATTGGCGGCACCGAACATATAGATAGCTCAATCATTTATGAATATATCCAGGGAGGATATAACAAAATTTACAGTAGTCTAGAGGTTCACGGATTACAAGCAGATATAAGTCTTATAGGTGATGAAGTTTTTTTCATTCTAGGAAATGAGATAGCAAAAAGAGTAAATAATCAATTCCAAAATATATTAAAAGTCAATAATCCGAATTTTTATCAGAGAATCTGGGGCAGAAGTTCCAAAGATATATTCCTACTGATGACTGATGGATTAGTGCATTATAATGGTAGCAATTTGGAATATTTATTCTACTTTAGCTATCCTAATACAACACCATGGACGCAGATTTATGGAGCAGCTCTTTTTGACAAAGAAGTATTCTTTACGGTTTATGAGCCGCCGATAGGCTTAAAATTAATTTATCATGGTAAATTAAAGGAGGAATAAGCTTAAAAAAAAGGAGACGGTGCGGTAACACCATCTCCTCTTATTTAGAATAGTCCTTTAAGGCTGGCTACCTTATTTCATTCACAAAGTAAATGACGGGCTATTCTGTTTTTAAAATTAACAAATTTTTACCAAAAAATAAGGAGGAAAATTCAAATTTAAAATTGAAAAATTGGAAAAGAGGAGAAGTTGCAGAATTGCTGAACGAAGAAAAACAGTCTGGGACATACTCAATTACTCATCTCTCAAGTGGTGTCTACTTCTACTCAATTACGGCGGGTAATTTCAGGTAGGTGAAAAGATGGTATTGGCAAAGTAATCAGAACCCCACCTCGCCTCCCCTTTTGCCAAAGGGGAGGAAAGGAGGGGTTAATCAGCAGATCATTCCAGCCCCGGCGGTTGTATTGCTTTCTTTATCTACAAGAATGAAATTGCCGTTGGCCTTATTTTTTTGGTAAGGATCGTAGTTTAATGGATAAGCCGTTTTTATTCCGGCTCTGCAGATATCATTCAAATTTATTTCACCGGGATTTTTTATTTCGTCTAATGTGTTCACATCGATTTTGTGAATTAAATTTTCTATCCGGCATTCAAGAATCCTGCTGTTGTGCTGAAGCAGGTATGTTTTTCCTTTTTTTAATGATTTTGCATCCATCCAGCAAATTACGGCTTCAAAATCATTGTTTACCAGAGGCATGCCGTCTTTACCTGATTGTTTTACAATTAAATCACCGCGATGAATCGTAAAATCATCGCAGAGATGCATAACCACCGACATCGGGGCAAATGCTTCCTCCACTTCATTCCCAAAAATTTCAATATTTTTTATTGATGAAGTTTTAAAAGAGGTTCCATTTATTCCAATAGGATTGGGTATTAAAATTTTATCTCCTTTTTTAAATACTCCGCTTATAATTTTTCCGGCATAGCCGGTATAATTATCCGGACCGCCGTTATGGGAACTGATGATCCATTGTACGGTAAACCTCGGTTCTAAAGAATGCGGCGGTTCAACATAAACATCCTCCAGGTACTCAAGCAGGCTTCTGCCAGAATACCATTGAATTCTAAAGGATTTTTCCACCACATTATCTCCGAGAAGCGCACTAATCGGAATGAAATAGATATTTTTAATATTAAGCTTTGAAGCAAATCTTTTATAATCATCGGCAATATTATTGAAAACTTTTTCCGAATAATTGACAATATCCATTTTATTAATGCATATAACAAGATGAGATATATTTAAAATTGATGCTATTATTGAATGTCTTTTAGTCTGCTCATTCATTCCTTTCCCTGCATCTATAAGAATGACGGCAAGATCAGAATTTGATGCGCCGGTAACCATATTCCTGGTATATTCAAAATGACCGGGAGTATCGGCAATAATGAATTTTCTTTTAGGTGTGCTGAAATATTTATAAGCGACATCGATTGTAATTCCCTGCTCACGTTCCGCACGCAGCCCGTCCGTTAAAAAAGCAAGATTTAATTCTGCTTCGTCTGATAAGTTCTGTTTCGCGTTTAATTTCCCGGGCAAGCTGATTGCTTCAAGCTGATCCATTAAAACGGATTTACTGTCGTAAAGAAGCCGGCCTATTAATGTGCTTTTGCCGTCATCAACACTGCCGGCGGCAATAAAACGTAGGATGTCCATGGGGCCTATCCCCCGACCCCTTCCCAAAGGGAAGGGGTGGAATTTATGAATATTTTTTCTAGGTGAATAAACATTTTATTATTATATTTAAACAGATTCATTCTTTATAATTTTATAATAGATTCTGTCTTCAAGTCTCCTTCAGAGGTTTCCCTGTAAAACCGGGACAGGCAGGGACCTAAAAGTATCCCGCTACTTTCCTGTCTTCCATTGCTGCATCGGACACATAATCATCCAATCTTGTTTCGCCTCTTTCGCTCAGTCTTGAATTTTTTAGTTCGGTAATTATATCATCGACTGTTTCTGCATCTGATTCAATAGCAGCAGTGCATGTCATATCTCCAATTGTTCTGAATCTTATTTTTCTACTTACAATTTTGTCATCCTTATATTTCACAATAAAATCGGACAAAGCGAGCAGTCTGTTATTCCTCAAGATGCAGTCTCTGTGCTGCGCGAAATAGATATCAGGTATTTCAATTTTTTCTCTTTTGATATAATTCCAGATATCCAGTTCCGTCCAGTTGCTTATCGGAAATACTCTTACATTTTCCCCGTCATTTATTCTGCCGTTATAAATATTCCAAAGTTCCGGCCTCTGCATATGAGGATTCCATTGTCCCAGCGAATCACGAATCGAAAAAACTCTTTCTTTCGCACGTGCCTTTTCTTCGTCGCGTCTTGCTCCGCCGATGCATACATCAAACTGAAATTCTTCTATGGTATCCAAAAGCGTAAATGTCTGAAGAGAATTCATGCTTGTGTTTCTTCATTTCGGATAAATTAATCATTTTAGCCTGATTGTATCGACGAAATGCATTACAATCAA
>CAYSGP010000510.1:0-3436 GCA_964430095.1 uncultured Ignavibacteriaceae bacterium | reverse complement strand
GGTGTCGGCTGTTCGCTTGAATTATATCTATCCAGCTCAAATGCTTCAAGAAGTCTGACGGATCCCCCTCCCTCCTCCTTCGGTAATTCCGCAACAGGATCCTGCCCCGGAATTTCACGCTGAATCCTGAACTCAAATCCTTCTTTTTTAATATTTCTTCCTCCGACAGGATAAATATTTTTTAGAAGCAGCTTCCAAGCTGTCGTCCACCGCGGCTGAAGATTGGCAGGTTTTACTAATTTCAATACTAATTTTTGTGAATCGGATTTAGCAGTGCTTAGAAATTCTCCGAAGAATTTATCATCGTCTCCTCCTGTACCGAATTCCCTGCGGTAAGCGACAGCAATTATATCCTGCTGATTTATTTGAGTTCTAAATGAAATGACCCCCGTATATTCATTATAAGTATAATCATCATTTTCTGATAGAAGTAAAAACCGGCCTGTTTCGCTATTTCCGTCGCCGCCAGGTATATTTCTTCTGAAACGAATGCTGTCATATTGGGCATCTTTAATATTAAATGGTAAATTAATATAAGCATTAGCATTTCTTTCCTTTTGAGGATTTTTCCCCGAAACATTTATTGATTTCCAAACTTCAAGATCCTTAATGTGGAGTGAATCAGTAACGTCCACAGCACCGCTAGCATAATATCCATTATATAAATCTTCACTTGCATATGCTTCATCAATAAAATAATGATTTATGGAATATTCATAAGCTCTTTTTTCAAAAGTCTGGGAAGTTGTACCTCCTGAAACCGAAACTTCCTTTATCTCTCCTTTTTTCTGGCTGGCTAATGTGGTTAAAGAAAAAGGTCCCACCTTGAATAATGCTTTAACACCGAAAAGGGCTTCGCTTCCTCCAACCAACGGAGAAGTCTGAAGTGAAACGTTGCCTGCTTCGATGCTTTGAATTATTTCATCTTCGTATCCGGTGTATTTTATTTTAAGCTGGTTTTCGAATTCAAATGTTCTTTCCGTATTCCAGTCGGCATTAATATTAAGCTTATCCCCGATAGTACCGCTTACATTTATCTGCACCTGCTGCTTAAAGTCCGGTTCATTCCTGGTATTTCCCAGTCTAGATGCTGTTACCCCTTCAGTAGTTTCGCTTCTCCAGGCGCCGTGTATATCTACTGCTCCGCCTATCTTCAAACTTATTTTAGGTTCTCCAAAAATACTCAATACACCCACTCTAGGAAGCGGAATTTCAAAATCTGTTATATCTTTAATCAATTCCCCTAAGCCTTTTTTTCCTTCCTTAAGCTCATAAGCATAGCCAAGAGCTTCCCACGACTCTCTTTGTTTTATTTCCAGGCTTGCATTTATATAATCCTCTATCGGTATGCGAAGGAGTATTTTTGTTTCTTTATCTCCAATCATCTCCTTTATTTCCACAAACTTGCCGGTTGAATCAATTTCTACTTTTCTGCTCATCGACTTATTGGTTATCGGAGCATAAAAAGGAGATAATCTTTTCATCTCAAGCTGAACATAAGGCACATCAACTCTTTTGTGATGGAAATGCTTAATACGTGCCGTAGAATCGAGTGCCATCGAATCTACTTTCGTTGTGTCTTTTATAACCTGAAGCGAATCTCTGAAAGTTCCGGCGGTATCACCGGATTGGAATAAAGTATCCGCCGGGAAAGAATCCGCCGGTAATGAATCAGTCTGAGTGCCGTTGAGGTTGTGGGGCGGCAAAGAAGGTGTAAGGTTTAAATCAAATTGATTTTCCGGTAATTGCCGGGGAGATTTTATTTTAGGAAGATTATTTTCATTAAGATTTACTGAATTGACTCTGGCTGAATTGACTCTTTCCGAATGAATTATGGTATCAATCCAAAGAGTTTTATTAATTTGAAGAGACGGCGAGGATTCAAATCCAAGATTAACAGCAGCATAAAAAGAAATTGCAGAAAATAACAGTACGCTGATTAACTCACGAACCGGATTTATCTTGCTGTATTTGATATAAAAGCCTTAAAGGAAAATTACTAATTATAAAAGCGTAAAGATTTCTCCCTATTGCCTCCTCTAATTTTTTAATTTTGGTTGAAAAAGTTAGACAATAAATGTTTTATTTTCAAATTGTTTTGCAGGTTTTTCCCTTTTAGCCGTTAGGGCAAAATCTGATTTATTTGCCATGAAACTTAAAATATATCCAAGATTCTATGAAGGTAATTTTTTTTCACTAACTCTCTGCCGTATCTCAGTGTTTTTTGCTTCATTCAGCAATAGTTAAATTCTTAATTTTCCTTTCAAATTCAGGAAATTTTTTCAGCAGATCCTTCCTTTTCCCTATTTCAAAATCTTCAAATTCAAACCCCGGAGATACGGTACATCCTAATAATGCAAATGATTTTTTATCAGCTAATTCTGCGCCAAACCAGGAATTTTTCGGAATAACGGCTTGAAAAGATTCCCCTTTTGACAAATCTTTTCCTAGAATGATTTCATTCAGGATCCCCTTTTCATTTATGGAAATAATTTGAACGGGGCAGCCTTCATAAAAATGCCATATCTCATCAGACCTTAGTCTGTGCAAAGCCGAAATATTATTCCCTTTAAGCAGGAAATAAATCAATGTACAGAAGTTTCTATTCCCCCCATATTCTTCCGCCAGACAATCCGCTTGTATTACTCCGGCGGACCTGTAAATTTCTTTAAAATAACCGCCTTCCGGGTGAGGTGCGAGATTAAGTTTTTGAATATAGTATTCCGCTGTTCTTGTCATAACCAATCTTTCGTTTTTCATTTAAATTATTAAAACCCAAGTTAAATTAATTCACCAACCGAAAAAATTGAAATCCGAATTCATTTTTAACAAAGGCTATTTGAAATTAATTTTTTTTTTTTATTTATTAGCAAGAATTTGGAATAAGCATCAGCTGTTATTTTGTATGAAGCAATCCCTTACTGCGGAGGAATTGCCTGAAGAAACTTTGAAAGGAAGATTCAGATCCGGAGTGGGAAACTCGCTCGAAGTTACGGACGCGAGAGCAGTGCTTTTCAACGCACAGAATCTTTTTATTCAATCTTTGTATGATTACCAGGTCGGCTATGTAGGTCTTCAAAGAGCAACTGGTACACTAAAATAATAAATTGGCAGGAGAGAATTAAAGCTATAAGATTAGTTCTCGGTATAGTTCGGAACAGTAAAACTAAACGACGTGCCTTTATTCAATTCGCTGACTACATCGAGAGTACCGCCGTTTTTTTCCACATACCTCTGGGTTATAGATAACCCCAATCCTGTTCCGGTTTCATTTTCAGTCCCCGGTCTGGATTTATTTACTTTTAATTTGAACAGCTTAAATAGAGTATCTTCATCCATTCCGATTCCGTTATCTTTTATAAAAACTTCTGTAAAGCTGCCTTTTCCCCTAACAGAGACACACACTTCACCGCCTCTTCTTGTAAATTTTATCGCG
>CAYSGP010000509.1:0-10127 GCA_964430095.1 uncultured Ignavibacteriaceae bacterium | reverse complement strand
CTTCTGTTCCCGGATCCAGCACTGATGACGGGCTTCCGGCAACCTCATCAGGAACTATTTTGTTTAACTCCGACGGTACTCTTAACCCGGGTAATATTTAACCTAATAACCCGCAGATTACATTCACTCCTGCCGGCGGAGCAAATCCTCTTGCAGTTGATTTAGATTTCGGCAGCGGATTCGGCGGCATAACCCAGACTTCCGCAAGCTCGGTTATTTCTGCACTAAGTCAAAATGGTTTTGCATCGGCTTCTCTATCCAATATAAATATTGATCAATATGGAAATATTGTAGGAATTTTTTCTAACGGCAATTCACGGCCTCTTGCACAAATAATGGTTTCAACATTTGCGAATTTGAATGGTTTGATTAGTACGGGTGATAATATGTATAGCGCATATGCAAATTCAGGAGAGCCGCGGATCGGCAGTCTTGGAGAAGAAACAGGCACCACAGTGCAATCGGGCGCCTTAGAGCAGTCCAATGTTGATCTCTCGGAAGAATTCACTAAAATGATCGTTACTCAAAGAGGTTTCCAGGCAAATGCAAGGGTAATTACAACTGCAGATACTCTGCTTCAGGAAATAACAAATCTTATAAGATAAAAGCCTCCCCCTTAATCCCCCTCCAAACCTGTCTCGCCTTGGCGAGCCAAGGGAGGAGGGGAAAATTATTAACCTGGATACTTTAAATGAATGAGGATCGGGAAACAGCCTAATCCTTATAAGTATTATTCTATTTCAACCATCTGCATAATATTGACCAAAATAAGATGGAAAATGGTAAATGGTAAATGGAAGATGGAAACATTAAAAATAGAATTTATTTTAATCTTTTAATCCAATCTTTTAATCTTTTAATCTTTTAATCTTTCAATTTTGCTCCGCAAACGGAATTCCGCTCTGCGGAATAATCATGTAGTCTTGAAATCGGGTAATAAATGGCATATCAGTTGACTTAATCAAGTACTATGAAATTCGGAAAGAAAAAAAATACCCAAAATCAGTCTGCACAGGCAGAAAATGGGAGTGAACAGGCGCCGGCAAAAGGATCGCCGGAAAGTCCCCCGGTTTCCGCAAAGCCGGATCCAAAAGAGCTGAAGCCCACTACTCCAATTGCACAGGAACCTGAGCAAAAAATTAAAAGCACGAAAAGCGGCTCGCTTAATTTGAAAGTTTTCTTGATCGGACTGCCTCTTTTTATCATTCAAATTGCAGCTGTTTATTTTATTACGGCAAATATTTTAATGAGTAAATCGGAAACTCAAGAAACAAAAAATGATGATTCAATAATAAGAAAACCAATAGACAGTCTGCCGGATGTTGAACTTGGTAAACATATTTTTTTAGTCGAAGATATAATAGTAAATCCGGCAGGTTCGGAAGGAGAGAGACTGCTGCTCACTTCACTGGGGTTTGATACTAAAGACGAAGAAAGCCAGAAAGAATTAAAAGCAAAAGAAGTCGTGGTTAAAGATGTAATCATCACAACATTTTCAAGCAAAACCTGGGATCAGCTGAATAAAAGCAGCTACAAAGACAGCCTGAAAGTAGAACTATATGACAGAATCAACAGGCTCATTCCAAGTATAAAGTTAAATACAGTTTACTTCAGTAAATATATAGCACAGTAATATGGCGGAAGTACTATCACAGCAGGAAATAGATCTCTTATTAAATAATGCAAAGAGCGGACAGGAAACTCTGCATGTTGAAAGCTCCGATAAAGAAATTATTCCATTTGATTTCAGGCTGCCGAACAGAGTCTCAAAAAATCAGCTTCGTACAATCAGAAACATTCATGAGCTTTTTTCCGAGAGCTTCAGCTCATATCTGGTGTCAAAACTTCAAACGATGGTTACAATAAATGTTACATCCATTGACCAGATTTATTATTCCGAATATGTCCTCTCCGTTGGAAATCCCGCCTGTCTATTCACATTCCAGATCGGGAATATGGATATTAAAGGAATACTGGAATTAAACACCGATCTCGCATTAAACCTTGTCGATCGCCTGCTCGGAGGAATCGGCAAAGGAAATAAGCAGACGAAAATAATAACTCCGATAGAACAAAAAGTTCTGAATGTTATTGTTGAAAGAATAATGCTGGATCTTAACAAATCGTGGCAGTCTGTGGAGAACCTTGATTTTCAGATTGAAAGGTTTGAGCCGGATATTGACTTTGCGCAGATTACTTCTCAAAATGAAGCTGTGCTGGTTATTTCATTTGAGGTTATCATTGCCGAGCAGCCTTACATGATGAATTTCTGCTTTGCAACTTTTGCGTTTGATTCCATTCTGGCTAAAATGTCTTCCCAAAAATTTTCATCAGTCAAGCCGGTAAAGTATAAAGGAACAACTGCCCGGGAGATCATTTCTAACCATCTTTTTAAAACTACTCTGCCGGTAGTGGTTGAATTCGGCAGCGCTAAAATTACCGTTAATGATCTTCTCGATCTGAAAAAAGGGGACATAATAAAATTGAATGACAGGGTAAATGAAGACCATGTCGTTAAAGTAAGCAATATAAATTTCTTTGCCGGACGCACCGGAATAGCAAATAACCATAAAGCTATAAAAATCACAAAAATGTTATACAGAGAAAAAAAATAAGTACAGGTATTTTTATGGAAGAAATAAACAAACAAGAGAACCAGCCTGCAGCTCAGGAAAAGAAACCGGATGCTCCTAATCAGCCGCAGCAGAATCCGGCGGCAGCCGGTCAGAAAGTCTGGGCTAACTTAGTTGAGTTCGGCGACATGGATGATTCCAAGCAGCACAGTGAAGGCGCAAAGAGCGACAAACTTAACTTCCTTAAAGACCTCTATCTAAGCGTTTATATTGAGCTTGGAAGAACTCAAATGCAGATAAAAGATATTCTCGAACTGGAAAGAGGGTATGTAATTGAATTGGATAAGCTGGCCAGCGAACCTGTGGACATTTTTGTAAATAATAAAAAAATTGCTGAGGGAGAGGTTGTAGTAATTGATAAACACTTTGGGATCCGGATAACAAACCTCCTGGAAATCGAAAAAAATATTAAAGGGATGCAGCAATGACCTTCCTCGGAATCATTAAAGCGATTATTCCCCTTTCGCTTATAGTAGGGCTTCTTTACGGTGTTCTAATATTTGTGAAAAAATACGGGTTTTCGTTTAAAGGCAAAATAAATCATGTATCACCTAATATAAAAGTGATCAGCACGCAAATGATAATGCCAAAAAAATTTATTTCAGTTGTAAGGATAGAAGAAAATCTTTTAGTCCTTGGAATTAGCGATCACTCTATAACTGTTCTGAAAGAATTAGAGCCTTCATCCATTCCTCAAAATGAAATGATTGAAAAATTTGGTAAAGATAATTTTCTAAGTATACTGAAAAAGAACCTGGGCTTTAAATGAATAAGTTAAGAGTGCTTTTAGTTATTGTTTTATTTTGTACAGTTGCAAATGGAATATTTGCCCAGCAGAATCCAACCATTCCTCTGCCGAAAATAGGAATTGATATAGGGACTGCAGATTCACCGAAAGATATATCTGTTACACTTCAAATACTGCTCCTGATGACTGTCCTGGCATTAGCTCCATCAATAATGATAATGACTACTTCATATCTCAGGATCATAATTGTATTTCATTTTCTGAAGAATGCACTCGGCACGCAGCAGATGCCGCCCGGACAGCTTTTGGCGGGAATAGCTCTATTCCTCACTTTTTTCATCATGGCTCCAACCTGGAAAACAGTGAACGACGAGGCATTAAAGCCTTTAATGGATGGAAAAATGTCTCTTGATTCGGCATACAATAAAGGAATTGAACCTATACGGGAATTTATGTTTAGAAATGTAAGAGATGAAGACCTTGAATTATTTATAGGTTTGTCAAATTTAAACCGGCCGGAAAACAGATCTGAACTTCCGACTTATGTAGTTGTACCCGCTTTTGCTTTAAGCGAATTAAGAGCCGGATTTATTATAGGCTTCTTCCTTTTTATCCCTTTTTTAATGATCGATATGATTGTATCGAGCATATTAATGTCTATGGGAATGATGATGCTGCCGCCTATGCTCGTTTCGCTGCCTTTCAAAATTCTTCTGTTCATTCTGGTTGATGGATGGAATCTGATTGTCGGGTCTTTAGTAAGGAGTTTTTCATAATGACTGAAGAGCTGGTAATTGAAGTTTTAACTGAATCATTTTACACCACTTTAATTATTATTCTCCCCATTCTGGGAGTTTCATTAGTTATAGGAATTCTTATTTCACTTTTTCAGGCAGCTACATCACTGCAGGAAATGACATTGACGTTTGTTCCTAAAATTTTAGTCACTGCATTAACTTTAATCTTTCTGCTTCCCTGGATAATGGACAAGATGATTGAAATTACAACAAGATTTTTTACAATGTTCAGCACGGTTATAAAATGACGGACATTTTGGTGAGAGACTTTATACTTGTACTTCTAATTTTCCTGAGAATAACTTCTGCCTTTATTGCCGCCCCAATAATGGGACATAAAGCATTTCCCGTAATCCCAAAGCTTTTTTTAGCCTTTTTAATTTCATATATGGTTTTTCTAAGCATAAAAACATCCGAATTGCATATTGAATTTTCCTTATGGTGGATTTCAATTACGGCAATTAAAGAAATTTTATCGGGCCTGATATTAGGATTTATGCTGAATCTTGTTTTTTATGGGATTTCTTATGCGGGCACCCTGATAGGATTTGAAATGGGTTTAGCAGTTGCCGATGTTTTTAATCCAATGGAAGATTCGCATAACAATGTTATCGGAGAAGTAATTTATATAGGTGCTATTTTAATTTTTTTTATGATTAATGGACACCATTACATAATCAGAGGCGTGGTTCAATCATTTCAACTGGTAGGCATAGGTGATTTTTCTTTCAGTCAGCCTCTTTATAAACTGATAGTGAAATACTCCGCAGCAGTTTTTGTAATCGCGGTTAAAATTGCCTCCCCTATTATTGTTTCTTTCTTCCTTGTAAATATAGCCGAAGCGATCTTATCCCGGGTTATTCCGCAGATGCAGATATTTTTTGTGACTCAGCCTCTTAGAATCGGGTTGGGATTTTTTCTTATGGTGGCACTAACACCTCTCTATGTTTATGCAATTAAAAATCTCCTTAAGGAATATGAAGACAGTTTATTCCAGATTTTAAAAGCAATGGGATCCTGAAATGGCGGAAGTAGAAGGACAGGAAAAAACCGAACAGGCGAGTTCAAAGAAACTCCACGAAGGAAGAGAAAAGGGAATGGTTGCAAAGAGTGCGGAGATCAATTCCTTTGCAATTTTTACGACGGGGCTCTTGATCCTTTATTTATCTCACCGGCATATCGGCTCCATGCTTTCCGAAATGACAATTAAAATTTTCAATTCATTAGACATTCTGGAGATCAATAAAAATCTTATAAGCGATTATGCATTAGAAGGATTTTTGTTCTTTTCAATCACAATTGCTCCTGTGCTGGTTTCCATTATGATAGTAGCATTTATTGCCTCTGTTGCACAGGTAGGCTTTAAAATATCCCCGAAGGCGTTAATACCGACCTTAGAAAAATTTAATCCGTTAAAAGGGATTAAAAAAATATTATTTTCCTCCAAATCAATGATGGAGCTGGCAAAATCCATAATAAAAGTTTTAATAATCGGGATTTTCGCATATCTCATATTGGAAGATTTAATCACCTCATCAACGAAACTGATGGAACTGACTGTTGATGAAATTGTTTCTTATATGCTAAACTCAGGTTATTCTTTTCTCTGGAAAATTGCCCTGGTCTTCGGAGTAGTTTCTGCGGTTGATCTGGTTTTCCAGAAAAAGAAATTTAAAAAAGATATGATGATGACCAAACAAGAGGTAAAGGAAGAACACAGACAGGCTGAGGGTGATCCGTTTATTAAATCTAAAATTAGAAAGATCCAGCTGCAGATGGCTCACAGCAGAATGATGAAGGAAGTTCCGACTGCCGATGTGGTAATTACAAACCCGACTCACTATGCCATTGCCCTGAAATATGAAATAAATAAGGATTCGGCGCCTAAGATAATTGCAAAAGGAGTTGATGAATTAGCCCGGCGCATTAAAGAGATTGCAGTAAAAAATAATATACCTCTGCACGAAGACCGCGATCTTGCAAGACAACTTTATAAGCTGTGCGATGTGGGGGACAGAATTCCGTCTGCATTCTTCCAGGCAGTTGCTCAAATTTTGGCTTATATATACCAGCTGAAGAATAATAAAACAAAGAGATCTATAATTTGATTATGAAAATTTTCGGGAAAAACAGTGATGTAATCTTAGCCTTCGGGCTGATCTTCATGCTTGCATTAATGTTGATTCCGCTCCCTCCGTCCTTGCTGGATTTCTTTCTCGCAACAAACATTACCGCTGCAGTCTTAATTCTAATCGTATCGCTCTACATCAAGTCCCCCCTTGATATTTCAGTATTTCCGGGACTCCTTCTGGTTCTGACGCTGTTCAGGCTTTCCTTGAACATCAGCTCCACAAGATTAATATTAATTGACGGATATGCAGGAAAAGTAATCGAATCTTTCGGTTCATTTGTCGTAAGCGGAAATTATATTGTAGGATTTATCATCTTCATTATCCTGATTGTAATTCAATTTATTGTAATTATTAAAGGTTCGGGAAGAATTTCCGAAGTTGCGGCGAGGTTTACACTTGACGCAATGCCCGGCAAGCAGATGGCTATCGATGCTGATCTCAATACAGGATTAATCAATGAGTCTGAGGCAAGATTAAGAAGAGATAATATCAGCCGGGAAGCGGAATTTTACGGCGCAATGGACGGGGCAAGCAAATTCGTTAAAGGCGACGCCATTGCCGGTTTAATAATAAACGGAATTAATATCATAGGCGGATTTATAATCGGAGTAGCTGAAAAAGGATTATCGTTCTCGGATTCTCTTCATACATATACAATATTAACTATCGGTGACGGGCTTGTATGCCAGATTCCCGCGCTACTGATTGCCACTGCAGCTGGCTTGGTTGTTACAAGAAGCGCCGCCGGTACCTCGCTCGATTACCAGATGAAAACACAGCTTCTCACAAATCCAAGAGTTCTTGCAACGGTTGGCGGAGCGATATTTCTTTTTGCATTATTGCCGGGCATGCCTGCTATCCCCTTTGCTCTTTTAGGCGTGACTCTCGGGGTAAGCTCATATTTCACGAAAAAAAATAAAGCAAAGCAGCTTGCGGCAGAAACAGTGGAAGATCCCGGAGAACCGCAGGAAGAAAAGGTTGAGCAGTATCTGCAAGTTGATCCCATTGAAATTGAAATAGGATACGGATTAATAACCTTAGTCGATGAAAAACAGGGCGGAAATCTGTTTCATAAAATTTCATCTACTAGAAAATTTTTGGCGCTGGAATACGGAGTCCTGATTCCTCCGGTAAGGGTCAGGGATAATCTTCAGCTGGATCCTAATCAATACCTTATAAAAATTAAGGGCAATATAGTCGATTCTTATGAGCTTCACCCGGAAAGATATCTTGCAATGAATCCGGGACACATAAAAGAAAAACTTTCCGGAATCCCCATAAAAGATCCCGCATTTAATCTGAATGCTTATTGGATCACAAAGGAGGAAAAAGACAAAGCCGAATTGCTCGAATATACGGTCGTCGACAGCACCTCAGTTCTTTCAACTCATCTGCAGGAAACATTAAAAAGAAACTTTGATAAAATTATTTCACGTCAGGCAGTTAAAAATCTTCTTGAGAACATTAAAAAAGATTACCCGGCAGTTATTGATGATATAAATAAAGAAGTTTTATCCCTTGGAACAATCCAGAAAGTTATTCAGAATCTTCTGAAAGAATTAATACCGATTAAAGATTTGGTGCAGATTCTTGAAGCATTGATCGATTATTCAAAGGTAACTAAGAATATAGATGTATTGACTGAATATGTCAGACATTCATTAGGAGAAACTATAGCAAACATATATAAAGACCAGAACGGAATTATTCATTCCGCGGCGCTCGGAGAAAATATTGAAACAATAGTTACAAAATCACTGCAGAACCAGAAAGACGCGGTGCATACCCTGGGTTTAAGTCCGGCTACTCTCGCCGAAATAAATAAAAAACTCTATGAATCGATTCAAAAATTTAAAAACCTGGGATACACGCCTGTAATCATTACATCGGCTACAATCAGGCCCTACTTTTACAGGCTTATCAATTCAAGTTATCCTGATTTTGCAGTTATATCCTATTCGGAACTGCCATCAAACATAGAAATAGAATTCATTGACAAAATAGAGGTAACAAATGCAGATTAAAAAATTTTCAGCACCCACTCTGAAAGAAGCAGCTCAAAAAATGAAAGATGCGCTGGGCGGAGAAGCAATCATACTTGGAACGAGAATAATAGAAGCGGCTCAAGGAACCGATGGAAACGGCGGCAAAATTAAGCAGAAATTATTTGAACTAACTGCGGGAATAGAGAAAGAGGAGCCGTCGTTCGTTCATGCTGATAATCAAATAAGACATAAAATTCCAATTAAGGCAGATGGAAATGATTCAGGCCAGGTAAAAGGAAACGGATCGAACAGTACAAATGCAAATTATGAAAATGAGATTGCCCAATTAAAGGAAATGATTTACAAACACCAGCGTACTTCATTATCTCATGATTCGGAAAAAACTGTTCCTAATTCTGCACAGGAAAAAATATCCAAAACAAACTTTAATATAAAAACCGCAGAGGAACAAAAGCCCGATAATCTTGAATTAAAAAAGGTATTTATTACTCTTCGCCACCGGGATGTTCAGAAATCTGCATTAAAAACCCTTTCTGATACTCTTAAAAATTACGGGGAATTATTGGATACCGTAAATCCTGAGAGTTATGTGCTTTCCAGTATTGCATCCTTGATTCCGACAAATAAGCTGAAGCTGGAAAGAAATAAAAAAGCAAAAAAAGTTGCGTTAGTTGGTCCAACCGGGGTTGGAAAAACCACATGTATTGCAAAACTCTCGGTCATTTCAAAATTAATTCATAATCTCGAAATAGGTTTAATTTCTGTAGACACTTACCGGCTGGGAGCAATTGATCAATTGAGAATTTTTTCTGAGATAAGCAATATTGAGTTGAAGGTTGCTAATGAAGCGGGAGAAATGGCGGATATTATAAACAAGTTCAGAAAAAAGGATTTGATTTTTATAGATACTGCAGGAAGAAGCCAGAATAATATACAGCAGCTTTACGAAACCAAGGAATTTTTAAATGCAGCCCAGGTTGATGAAACTTACCTTGTGGTAAGCTCAACTAGTTCAACAAAGCTGCTTCTGGATGTATTAAAGAAATATAAGCTGTTCAATTACAATTCGGTTATCTATACAAAAATAGACGAGGCAGTTACCTTCGGCAGCATCCTCAATGTGGCTGTAAAGAAAAATATTCCGATAAGTTTTTTGTCAAACGGTCAGGTGATTCCGGACGACATTATTGCAGCCGATTCAGAATTTATAGCTAACATGATTTATACAGGCAAAATTAATAAATGAATTCTCCCGGCAAATACGTTCAGATACAGTCTGCCGGACAGGCTCAAAGAGTAATTGAATTAAGTAATCTCCGTGTTGATCAAATAAATCCTGAAAATCAATTTCGGGATAAGCTTAAGATAATTGCATTCAGCTCCGGGAAAGGAGGAACAGGAAAAAGTTTCCTTTCATTAAACACAGCACTTGCGTTATCAAAAAATAAAAAACTGCTTTTTATTGACCTGGACTTAAATCTTTCCAACATTCACCTGATGCTGAACACTATTCCTAAAAAAACTATCTGCGATTATTTTGAAAAAAAAGGTCCCCTATCCGATTTAATTTCTAAAACGGACAATCCGCATTTTATTTTCGGTGAATCAGGCAATCTTAAACATCCGAATCTTTCGGATAATATTATTGCGAATTTTTTTGCAGACCTTCATGAAATTGAATCTGAATATGATTTTATAATCCTTGATATCGGATCCGGTATAGGAATCAATGTAATTAATTTTTTGATCGGCTCGGATGTTAATATAATCGTGGCAACCCCGGAACCCACTTCGATAATGGATGCATATGT
>CAYSGP010000508.1:0-6810 GCA_964430095.1 uncultured Ignavibacteriaceae bacterium | reverse complement strand
GGAGATTTTCCTGCAAGATATACTCCTGAGATCTTTTTCTCCGGGTCTGTGCGGGCAAAAAGAAATGAAGTAAATCATCAGATTGAGGAAAGATACCGCTTCTATCAGGCTCTTTGCTGCTGGAGAAAAAAGCTGTACCTGACTTCTCCCAAACAGGATGAAAGGAAGGAGCTGGTTGAGTCAAATTTCTTAGCTGAATTTGAGAGATTATTTCTGCCGGAAATCAAGACAGCGAAAGATTATTCCGATAAAATTTATTCAAAGGATGAACTTTTAATTTATACAGGAGAAAAGGGTACGGATTCCTTAAGAAAGATATTTAGCGGGAGTGAATCCGAATTGAGTATTGAACAGATTGATAAATCTATTAAAGTCGATAAAATTAGGAGGGAGCTGCCATTCGGAGATTCCGAATTTACAGGGAGCATATACAAGCAGCTTTCACCTTTAGCAAAACAAGAGATAGATACCTTGAAAGAGAAAGAATATTCTATATCACAGCTGGAAACCTATGCGAAATGTCCTTACCGTTATTTTGCTCAGAGAATATTACTGCTTAAGGAAGTTGAGGAGCCAACTGAAGAAATTGAAGCAATTGAGATGGGAAGCATTCTTCATAAGATTTTATATGAATTTTATAAAGAATTGAGGAACAGAAACATTGTTTTGAATAAAGCAGATAAAAAGGAGCTTGAGGAAGCTGAAGTATTAATATTCGCTGCTGCTGAAAAAAATATAGAAAAAGCAAATTTCAGGTCACCTGTCGCTTTTTTTGAAAAAGAAAAAATTTTAGGTATAAACGGGGACAGAAAGAATTCCATTTTATATAAATTTCTGGAAGAAGAAATAAAATCTCCGGAGGGATTTGTACCTGAGTTTCTTGAGGTTGTCTTCAGAAGCGAAGGAAACGAAGAAACTGGTCCGGAAGAATCCTGGCTCAATAAAAACATTAAAATACGCGGTAAAATAGACAGAATTGATATAGATAAAAGAGGAAAATACTTAAAAGTGATGGATTACAAGCTTAACGGCAAGAAGCCTACTATCGAAGAACTGCTGAACGGCAAATCCCTGCAGTTGCCTCTTTATTTATTCGCTGCAAAACATTTAATAAATGCCCAATTATATAAAGACTACGGTTCTGAAGCTGGAATTTATTCCTTGAAGTTCAGGGAAGGAAAATTCGGGTATTCCGAAATCAAAGCCCGGACTGCAGATGAACTTGTAAAAATATGTCTGGATGCAATTGAGAGATATATTGAGGATATTAATAAAGGGCATTTTCACCTATCCAGCCTTGAGGATAGAGAAAGTAAAATCTGCAGGTTCTGCAGTTTTAAATCAATCTGCAGAATAAAGGAAATAAATTGAAATAATTATTTTTTCTAATATTGGGATTATTCTTTTCTAATGTACATTTGAGCAGATGTGAATCTAATCTCCCGGAACTTGACAACATAAATTAATTTTTTTAATTTTTCACCTGCCACTGAGAGACCGGTGGTAATTTTTTTTTAAAAGATAAAATCATAAAGAGACGTGAGCATTATGACTGAAACGAATTTTGTATACCTTACCAAGGAAAGGCTTTTAGAGCTTGAAAAAGAGCTGCGTGAGCTGAAAACAAACGGGAGAAAGGAAATTGCTTCGAAGATTGCCGAAGCAAGATCACACGGAGACCTCTCGGAGAATGCAGAATATGATGCGGCAAAAGAGGAACAAGGGCTTTTTGAATTGAAAATAAGCAAATTAGAAAATATTCTTTCTCGCGCACGGCTGATTGATTCTTCTCAATTCCGCGACGGCGAAGTACACATACTATCCAATGTAAGAATTCGAAATCTCAAGAACGAAAAAATATTTGAATATATGCTCGTCTCACCAGAAGAGGCTGATTTTCAAGCGGGAAAAATTTCGGTTACGTCACCGGTAGGGCAAGGCTTATTAGGTGCAAAAGAGGGACAGAAAGTAACTGCAAAAGCTCCGGCAGGCGTCATGGAGTTTGAAATTTTATCAATAAAATAATTATACCTGAATATTCCATTTGACAGATGAATCTTACATACAACTTGCAATAGAAATTGCAAAGAAGGGGACAGGTAGCGTCAGCCCGAATCCTCTCGTCGGCTGTGTAATTGTTAAAAATAATAAAATTATCGGGGCCGGTTATCATCAAAAATACGGGGGGAACCATGCCGAGATAAATGCAATAAATGATGCAAAAGAAAATGTTGAAGGATCAACTTTATACATTAATCTTGAACCATGCAGCCATCATGGGAAGACCCCTCCCTGTGTTAACAGGATCATTGAAAAGAAAATAAAAAAAGTTGTAATCGGAACTCTCGATATGAATCCGCTTGTGAGCGGTATGGGGATTAAAAAACTTAAGTCTGCGGGAATCGACGTAAAAGTCGGAGTGCTCGAAAATGAATGCATCAGCCTGAATAAATTCTTCTTCAAATTTATTACAAAAAAAGTTCCTTATGTTACATTGAAAGCAGCGCAGACTGTAGACGGACGTATAGCCGGCAAAGACGGCGAGTCTAAGTGGATTTCTTCTCTCACAGCTAGAAAATATGTACACGGTTTAAGAGGGAAATATGATGCCTTGCTAGTCGGTGCCGGTACTGTTATAAAAGATGATCCGCGGCTGACGGTAAGATTAACTGAAGGGAGAAATCCAAAAAGAATTGTGCTTGATTCAAATTTAAAAATAAAATCCGGCTACAAAATTTTTACTAACAACGGTGATAAAAAATCAATTTTAGTTACTTCAAAAAGGAATAATACTGCAAAAAACGGAAAGATCAGGAAAATTTTATCTTCCGGAGCTCAGGTAATTTTCGTAAAAGAAAGCAGAAACAGCAAATTAAATCTTAAAAATGTTTTGAAAGAGCTGGGAAAGCTTCAAATAGCTTCGTTATTGGTGGAAGGAGGGAACGAAATTTTTAGTTCTTTTGTAAAGGAAAATCTTTTCGACGATATTCAGCTTATCCTTTCTCCCAAACTCCTGGGCTGCGGACTCCCTTTCATAAGCAATCTCGGGATAAAATCGGTTAAAAAATCTGTTAAATTGAAAGTAAGAAATGTCGAAAAAATAGGAGATGATGTATTAATAGAGCTGACTAAATGAATTTGTGCCAATTTCATCCCTAAATTTCTCCATCCTTTATCATATTAAACTTTATAAATGTTTTCTTAATTTATATTTTATAAAATTTATAATTTTTCCGGAATTCCAAATGTTTACTGGCTTGGTTGAAGAAACGGGGGAGCTGGTTAATAAAATAAAAACCGGTGAAGGTTACCGTCTGGATATTAAGGCTTCAAAGGTCCTTGATGACCTGAAAATAGGGAGCAGCATAAGCGTGAACGGCTGCTGCCTGACGGTAGTAAAAAGGGGAAGCTCTGATTTTTCCGTTGATGTAATTGAAGAAACATTGAAGAAGACAAATCTCGGCTCTCTTGATATTTCCGGCAGGGTAAACCTTGAAAGACCTTTAAAAACAGATGACCGCCTCGGGGGGCATTTTGTTCTTGGACATGTGGATACTACGGGTGTTGTTGCAGAAGTAAAGGAGTTATCCAGCAGTCATTTTATGAAAATTAAATTCCCGGAACATTTTGCGAAGTATTTAATTTATGTTGGTTCTGTAGCAATTGACGGCGTCAGTATGACTGTTGCCGAACTTGAAGATAATTCTTTTTCTGTCGGAATAATTCCTCATACCTGGAAAGAAACAATTTTTTCAGATAAAAAACCGGGAACAACGGTTAACCTTGAATTTGACGTCCTCGGGAAATATGTTGAAAGGATTATGAATGAAAATCCTCCGGGCTCGCAATCCCCGGTAAAATAAAAAGAATTTACGCGCTGAATAATAAAATGAAAAAACTTGAGCAGAAGGTTCTTAAGTTTATTGATGAAAAAAATCTGATTGGCAAAGATGATAAAATTTTAGTCGGCTTGAGCGGCGGACCCGATTCGGTTCTGCTCCTTCATATTTTAATTAAATACAGCAAGAGGTTCCGGATTAAATTAGGCGCGGTTCATATAAATCATATGATCAGGGGGAATGAAGCTGATTCAGATGAGCAGTTCTGCCGTGATTTAGCAGGCAGGCTGAATATAGATTTCTTTTCCGTCAGAAAAAATGCTGCTCAATTCGCTAAGAAAAATAAACAGTCACTCGAGGAAGCCGGAAGAAAAATCCGTTATGATATATTCGAATCTTACAGGGAAAAATATAATTATAATAAAATCGCCACAGCTCATAACTGCAGCGATAATGCGGAAACTGTCCTGCTTAATTTAATTAAAGGAACCGGAATGAAAGGAATATCGGGAATTCCTGAAAAAAGAGATAATATAATCCGCCCGGTTCTTGTTTTAACAAAGGAAGAAATTCTTGAATATCTGAAAAAAGAAAATATTCCTTATAGGACCGATATGACGAACTTAAATACCGAATATGACAGAAATTTTATCCGGCATAAAATAATTCCTGAAATAAAAAAAAGAATGAATCCCTCCCTTGAATATACTCTTTTTAACTCCTCGCAAGTATTCCGCAATTATTCCGTGTTAATAGAAAGATTAGCAAGTGAAAATTATTCCGGAATTGTGCATTTCAAAGACGAGGTATTGCATTTCAATATCAAGAGAGTCGAAGCATTAGATAATGAATTAAGAGGAGAAATATTTAAATCAGCAGTAGAAAGAAACTTTTCTCAGCAGATTGCGTTTAATGATTTCAAAAAATTTTCGGCTTTATTAAATAAACAAACCGGCAGTTTGGAAAATTTTTCCGGGCATCTTTCAGCCGTTAAGGAACGTGATGAAATTCTGGTCTTAAAAAGTTCAGGCCCAGGAAAATTTAATCCTATTAAAATTAAAGAAGGAGAAAAAATAAACACGGATGATAGAGTATTATCAATTATGCGGTATAAAAATTCATTTGAGCTTAATAAGGATAAACTTAGTGAATTTATTTCAGGCGACAATCTTTCTGAGGTTTTTATTTTAAGAACCTGGCAGCCGGGCGACAGGTTTTACCCTTTAGGATTAAAAGGTTCAAAAAAAGTTTCCGATTTCTTAAACGAACAGAAAATACCATCTATCCTTAAAAGAAATCAGCTTGTTTTAACTAACAAAAATAGAATTGTGTGGGTATTAGGTTTAAGATTGGATGATAGATTTAAAATATTAAAGAAAACAAAAAAAGTTCTTCAATTATGCCTGAAATAAAAGAAGAGCAGATAGTTTTGGGAAAAAATGTTTTCATCCCATTATTAAGCGAGGAGGCAATCCAGGCACGGGTAAGAGATTTAGGAAAACAAATTTCTTTAGATTATAAAAATAAAGTTCCGGTAATAATCGGAGTCCTTAACGGAGCTTTTGTTTTCATGTCGGATTTGTTAAGAAATATAAGCATAGACTGTGAAGTTGACTTTTTTAAATTATCGAGCTACGGAGATGAAAAAATTACTTCCGGAAATGTCTCCTTAATAAAAGAACTTAATTGTGATGTGAAAGGGAGAGAATTAATAATAGTAGAGGATATTATTGATTCGGGTCTTTCAATAAAATTTATAAAGGATATGATTTCTATGCATAACCCGGCAAGCATGAGGATTGCAGCGTTCCTCTTTAAGCCGAATAGCCTTCGATATGATGTAAAAATTGATTATATTGGCTTCGAAATACCGAGTAAATTCGTTATCGGTTATGGACTGGATTATGCCCAAAAGTACCGGAATTTGAAATCGGTTTATATAATTAACGAATAAAAGTCTAATTTTTATTCAAAACGAATTAAATATGTCTGATAATAATAAAAACGAAAATAAATATTCATCAAAACAGAAGAATAACGGATCCGGTCCGAATAAACCTGATGAAAATTTCGACTGGTCTAAGATAATCCGGCTTGTCTTCGGGTGGGGAGCTGTAATTGTTGCTGCCGTAATAGTGATGCAGCTGTTTAGAACAAATTCAGCTAACTATGTGGATGTTCCTTACAATCAATATGAAAGACTTCTCTCCGAAGATAAAATTAGTGAGGCGGTAATTACAAAATCAGATCAGAATGATTATTACTTTAAAGGGAAGCTTACATCGCAGCAGTCGGTTACCATAAATAACCGGCAGATCGATGTGGAAAATATTTCGGTATTTATGCCGGAACCCATTATTAAAGACCAGGAAACTGTCTGGAAGCAGAAAGGAATTATTTATTCCTTTGATAAAGAATCAAATGAATGGCTGAATATTATTTTAAGCTTTATACCTTGGATACTGATTTTTGCAGTTTGGATAATAATTATGAGAAGGATGCAGGGTGCGGGAGGCGGCACAAGAGGTATTTTTTCTTTTGGGAAAAGCAAAGCAAAATTGATTACTCAGTCAAGCCTGAGAGTAACATTCCGGGATGTTGCCGGTGCTGACGAAGCAAAAATTGAGCTGCACGAAATTATCGAATTCCTCAAAGAACCGAGTAAGTTTCAGAAGCTGGGAGGTAAAATTCCAAGGGGAGTTTTATTGCTCGGACCTCCCGGAACGGGGAAAACTCTTTTAGCCAGGGCAGTTGCCGGGGAAGCAGGTGTTCCGTTCTTTTCGATAAGCGGTGCCGATTTTGTTGAAATGTTTGTCGGCGTAGGCGCAAGCCGCGTCAGAGATCTTTTCGAGCAGGGCAAGAAAAATGCGCCGTGCATTATTTTTATTGATGAGATTGATGCAGTAGGACGCCACCGCGGAGCCGGTCTAGGCGGCGGTCATGATGAAAGGGAGCAGACTCTTAACCAGCT